>JBOGOW010000029.1:0-17004 GCA_050748285.1 Pyrinomonadaceae bacterium | reverse complement strand
ATACCGAATTTGCAAAAGCCCGCGCGTAAGCAAGGGCGATACCGAGTCTCACCCGATCCCGAAAAATACCCACGATGGAACGAAGAATTTTTTAACCACTAGAGCACACTAAAACGCACGAAATATGGCTAAACCCAGAACACGTTTGGTGTGATTTAGTGGTTATTTTTCTTCGTACTCAGAATTATGGCTCGTTGACTTTTATACACCAGCAAAGATTCTCAATGTGGTAAACTTTATTTTGCATTCAACCTGCCGAATTAAAACAAATCACGGAGAGAATAAATGAAATTTAGTTTTGCGAGATCAAAGGCGATTTTTTTGGCGTCGTCGGTCATTATCGGCATAGCCGCTTGGCTTGGAATTAGCGGCGAGGTAAACCTTGCACAGCGAAAAACGGTCGAACGCAAGTTCGATGTGCCTGCGAAATACCTGCGACCGGACGCCGTAACACGATCGATCCGCGATATTTCGACATCTCTATTTCGTGTTTCTGTAAGATCGCCCTCTGACCGGTCGAAAGCCGAGAAACTTGGAAAGATCGTTTCCGATCACGGAAATTTTGTGATCGTATCGGCCAATTCATCGGTTCGTCCCGAACGATTCGGCGAGGGCACAACAAAATTCGATTCTGAAATTCATTTGCCGGGAGCAGTGTTCGATCCTGTTTCATCGCCGCCCGCCGAAACGGTTCATGCCGGTGCGCCCGCGAAATACGGCAAAGGCTATTTCGTAGCTCAGCTCGGCGACATTGCAACCGATGAGGTGCTCGACAGCATTCGTGGAATGGGTTTTGATGTGCTTCAGTATGTGCCGAATAATGCATTCTTTGTTTACGGCGATAGTGAAAACGCGCCAACTTTAGCGGGACATTCGCGTGTTCGTTGGGTCGGCGAATATACGCCGCAACAAAAAGTCGCGACGGATATTTTTGAAACAGCAAATATTTCGAAAGACGGCACTGCATTATATAACATTGCCGTATTTTCGCGTGCAGATCTCGATCAGGCGGCTTTCGAGATCATCTCGGCTTCGAGTGGAACGCTGTTAAGTAAAATGGAATTGCACTCGAGCTTTTTTAACGTCGTTCGCGTTGCGATGAATCCGGCTCAGATCGCGATTGTCGCTTCTGTTGCGGACGTTGTTCGAATCGATTCGTATGTGAAACCTACGCGTGAAGACGAGCGTGCAGCACATATAGTTGCCGGAAATTATACGACCACGACTGCCCTCGCCGCTCCGGGATATAACCCATTGACTCAATTCGGAGTTGACGGCACGAATGTAACCGTGGCGGTATCAGATGACGGCGTGAGCATTCCGGGGAATGGCGGTTTTTATCTGACAAGCGCGAATACCGTCGATGCGAATTTGCGCGGTTCAACTTCCGGTGCCGACGGCGGTCACGGCCATATAAACGCGAGCATCATCGCCGGTGCAGCGCCATTTGGAAGTTTAGACACGCTTGGTTACAACTACAGCCTCGGGGTCGCGCCGAAATCGAACATTTTAAACATTCCGTTTTTGAAACTCGGATACCCGGATGACGATACGCTTCCGCCAAACGACGCCGTTTCCACGCCGGGGCCGAATGGCGTAAATGCAACGATAAGCAATAATAGCTGGGGCAACGGTACGAACAGCAACGTTTATGAATCGCTGGCAGCCTTGTATGACAGCTTGGCGCGCGATGCGTCCGCCGCAGGTTCGGTCGATCCGCTATTGTTTGTGTTTTCTGCCGGAAATTCGGGTGCTTCGGGTTTGACGCGGCCGAAAATGGCAAAGAACGTTATTGCCGTTGCAAACTCAGAGAATCTGCGGCCCGAGCTTTCATCCGCCGCGAATAATATCGATGACATAAGTTCGTCATCAAGCCGCGGTCCAGCGGCCGACGGTCGCATCAAACCGGATATTACCGCACCTGGAACGGTAATCACCGGAAGCCGTGCGGGCAATTGTTCGAGCGTTTCGTTTTGTTTCGACGCGAATCATGCGTGCAGTTCAGGCACGTCTCACGCCGCACCGCAGATCGCCGGTGTTGCGGCATTATTTACGGAATATTGGAAATCGACTCATGCCGGAGCAAACCCGAGCATTGCGATAACGAAGGCGGCGATACTGCAAACCGGTCAGGAAATGAACGGCGTCGGCACCGCAAGCCCGATACCGAATGGGGCCGAAGGTTGGGGCCGCGTGAACACGTCGTTTATGCTCAATACCGGCGTCCCGATGAAATATGTCGATCAATCGGTGAATTTTCTTTCGCCGGGCGACAATGTTGTTTTCACGGGAAGGGTCGTCGATGGAACCAAGCCGTTTCGCGCGACGTTGGTTTGGACGGATCCGGCGGGCGTTGCCGACCCTGCACTGGTCAACGACCTCGACCTTACGTTGACGATCAACGGCGTAACATATCGCGGAAATAATTTCAGCGGCGGCACGTCGGTTTCGGGCGGAAGCTCCGACGTCAGAAATAACGTCGAGCATGTTTGGCAGACGGGTTTGGCGGCGGACACGCCGATCTCGATCACCGTAAATGCTTCGGCTTTGAACGGCGACGGCATTATCGGGAACGGCGATGCGACCGACCAGCATTTTGCGTTGGTCGTTTACAATTTTGTCGATGCGGCGTTGACGAATTTCGGTATCTCCGGCCGCGTCGTCGATCAGACCGGACGCGGAGTGCCGAATGCGACGGTCGTGCTCTCGAACGGCGGCGTCGCTGCGGTCGCGCGAACAGGATCATTCGGTTACTACTCATTTTTTAATATTCCCGGAAGTGCGAATTACACCGCTTCGGTAAGTTCCAAGCGTTACACTTTCGCCCCGCAAATGGTGAATCTCGGCACAACCGATCTTACCGGAATTAATTTCACAGCGACCGGCGGCTCTCCGTAATCGGAGTTTATTTCAGGATCCGCTGAAGAAACATTGAGAAGTTAGGAGGCTGTCTGGAAAGTTGTGGAGGAAGATTTTTTAACTACCAAATCACACCAAAAAAGATTAAAGTTCGGTAAAGTTCGTGATATTTTGTGTGATTTAGTGGATAAATCTTCTCCTCATTCTTTATTTTTGCTTACAGTTAATAGTTCGTAGTTGAAAGTTAAAAGTTCGGAACCGCAACTATCAACTTTGAACTGCTAACTATCAACTGAATAAAAAATAATCTTTTTTTGAGAGCTTTACTATCGCGCCGCCGCTGAGCAATTCAGGAAATAACCGCTCCGCTCAGATATCTGAGTCTGCTTTGAAAATCATTGCATCGGCGAAAAATGGAACAAATTAAGCGGCCCGGCGTGCATCAAAAAGTATGCTGTTGAATTGCTGGTTTCGCAAGCGTAAGATTTATTTGCAGTTATGCAGAAAAAGCAAGGTATTATCAGGAAGGCACTGCATGCCGGCGGATGGCAGGTTTTTAAGCGATCCGCGCGGATGCTGCCTTTCGGCGGAACGTTTGTAGTGTTGGCATTGGTCGGCGACGATATCAGGACAAAAGGCGTCGTTCGCGGCGTTGTAAATTCCGGAATCGACGCGATTCCGTTTGTCGGTTTTACAAAGAACGCGGTCGAGATGTTTACCGGTGATTTCATCCCGGACAAACCCGCACGGACCGCGAGGAAATGAAAATGAGATCAAAAAGTAAATTTCTGCTAATAATCGGCTCGATGCTGGTTTTTGTTGTTGCAGTGATCAGCGTATCGAACATCGCCGCCCAAAGTAAGAGCAAAAAACGCAAACCCGTTTCCAAGATGGCTTCCGTTCAGCCGACTCCGACGCCGATTTCCGAGCCGATAATTATCAGCCGTGCCGAAGATTATCCGGTCGATGGCGTTGTCGTTTCGCCTGCTATTTCCGATGCGATGCGAAAATCCGATGATGGGCTTGATCCGGTAAGCGCAAAAATGATCGCCGACCTGAACGATCGAATAAAGGCGCTTGAATCGAACAAGAAGATCGATTACGACCAGAAGCAAAAACGGCTCGCACTGAACCTCGACATTCTCACAAAAGCCGAACAGCGTTCGGAATCGCTGAGAAAACAGTCGTTTGAAATGATCGAAAAAGAAAATTCGATCCGAACGAAAATGGACAGTCTTGAGTATGACATGCGACCGGAAAATATTAACCGCTCAATCGCATTCTCCGGTTCGCTGCGGCCTGAAGAACTGCGAGCCGCAAGAAAGAAAAGTCTCGAAAGCGAACGCGCGAATCTTTCGAATCTGCTCGCCGAGATTCAGCGAACTCGTGCAAATATCGATCTGAATCTCCAAAGATCGGAGCAAATGACGGAGCGCCTCCGTGTAAAACTCGAAGCCGAGATCGAAGCCGCTATCGAAGATACGCCGCCAAATCCATAGAATTGAAATATCCTGCTGGACATCAATGGCTATAAACCGATTGATTACCTTGCTTGTCCCAGCGATACGCCGTTCCTTCGAAATTATCGATACAATTGTCCGGACATGATTGAAGATAAAAGCCGAAATTGACCCGCTGTATCTTGTCCGCCGCGATCACGTTGCAGCCGGCAGCCTTTGCCAATGACGAGCAGAAATTCTTGCCCTTTGATCCCTTCGCAACTTCGCATGCCACCAGCCATATCGTGCCGAGATTACCTTTATTTTTCACCGGCGAAAATAACCCGACATTGCCCGCATAAATCCATTCGTATTTGTCGTTTTCACTTTTAATGAGCTCTTTGTCGCCCAAGATCACGCCGCCGGGAGCTCCGTGGCAATTGATGACCACGTTGTCCAGGTACATTTCAGGCGAATTATTTATGCCCCATAAAATCCAATTCACAACGTCGTGGGCAGTAGTTTCACGCCACATTTTGAACGATTTCCACATATTGTACTTATAACCCGGCACATCGTGCGAGTGCATCGCCATCGACGGTTCGCTTAATCTGATCATTTCCTTAAATCCTCCGTTTTTATGTTGTCGACTTTGAAAGCCCGACAATATCTGACGGCCTGCTCAAAAAAATTTGCAGGTGTGAGCGTTTTTTGATCGAACTTTGTGCAAGATAAACCGCATTGCCGCGTTCCCTAATTAGCCAAACAAATTCCACAAACTATCCGGAATTTACTATTTAGGGAGAAATTTATGAGATCAAGTCGAATCGCCGTTGTATTTCTTACAGTATTTGGCGGTATTTTTGCGTCCGCACCGGTTTTTGCACAAGGTGTGATCGTTCCGATCATTTGCGACATTCGCCCATGCCGCCCGCGGCCGATTCCTCAGCCGCTGCCGAATGCGCTTCCCGTTAAATCGATCAAGATCGATACAAAGATCGCCGGCCAGGTCGCAACCACAAAACTCGAGCAGATATTTCGCAACGACACGCCATACACGCTGGAAGGGACTTACTTTTTCCCCATACCGGAATCGGCATCGATAATCGAATTCGCAATTTGGGAAAACGGCAAAAAGCTCGTCGGCGAGGTTCGCAGCCGCGAGGAAGCCCGTCGGATATACGACGAGATAGTTCGTCGGCAGAAAGATCCGGGCTTGCTTGAATACGCCGGAAAAGATCTGTTTCAAGCGTCGATCTTTCCAATACCGCCGCATTCGGACAAGATCCTCGAAATGACTTATTCACAGGTTTTGAAGGCCGAATCCGGCACGGTCGCGTATCGTTATCCGCTCGGAACGGGGCACAATCTCTGGCGAAATCAGATGCAGAACAACATAGATAGGCCATCGAGTTCGACACCGCAAAAATTCGGCACGATCTCGGGCAAGGTCGAGATCACGGGCCGCGAGGCTCTGCGAAACGTCTATTCGCCGACGCATAATATCGAGGTGCAGCACAAGAATGAGCGTTCGGCTTCGATCTCGTTCGAAACCACTGCGAACGATAATGATTTTCAACTTTTCTACGGCATATCGAACGACGATTTCGGTATGTCGCTTTTGACATATCGCGAACCCGGCAAAGACGGCTATTTTCTCCTGATGGTCTCGCCGCGCGACGACGTTGCAGATCGCGAACTTGTAAATAAAGATATTGTATTTGTTCTCGACACAAGCGGTTCGATGGCCGATGCGGGCAAGATGGATAAGGCCCGTGCCGCGCTGCAATTCGGCGTTCGAACGCTTCGTGACGGCGACCGTTTTAACGTAATAAATTTTGCCGGCGAGGAGCATCTTATGGAACGCGGCCTCGTTCAGGCAGATGCGAAAGGGAAGCAGCGTGCCGAAGAATTTATCAAGAAGCTTTCGCCGACCGGCGGCACAAATATCAACGATTCGCTGTTGGCTTCAATGAAGCAATTCGATAAAAGCGACCGGCCCAAAATGCTCGTATTTATGACCGACGGCCTTCCGACGGTCGGCGAAACAAAGGTTGAACGGATCGCCGCGAATCTCACAAAAGCCAAAAACGTCGATGTGCGAATATTTCCATTCGGCTTCGGTTACGACGTCAATACAACCTTGCTCGACAAGATCGGCACAGAAAACGGCGGGATTTCAGATTATGTCCAGCCAAAAGAAGACCTCGAGGTAAAGGTCTCGAATTTCTTTGCAAAGGTTTCATCGCCTGTGCTTTCCGATCTCGAATTCGATCTTGGAAATGTGCAGGCCGAAGCGGTCTATCCACGAAAGCTCGGAGATCTTTTTAAGGGAATGCAGGCGGTGATGATCGGACGTTATAAAAACGAATCCGACCTCAAAAATATCTCGCTTCAGCTTCGCGGAAAGTCTGGGAAAGAATCTCGTTCGTTTACGTATGACCGTCTTGATTTTCCGATGCGAAATGAAGAGAATGATTTTCTGCCGCGTCTGTGGGCAAGCCGCCGGGTTGGCTGGCTGGTCGAAGAAATGCGAAACAATGGCGAGACCAAGGAGCTGAAAGACGAGATCGTCGAACTCGGCACGCGCTACGGCATCGTTACGCCATACACATCCTATCTTGCTACTGACGGATCATTTCAGATGACCGGACGCGATTCGCGCGGCGCGGCACAGATGGCGCCGATGGCCGCCGCAAAAATGCGGGAACGAAGCGGCGATGACGCCGTCAGAATGAGCGTTCAGCAAAACAAAATGAAAACGAACAGCTCGGTCGCGTCTGACGCTAAGGAGGATTCTGAGGAGCAAGTGCTTGTCAGAAACACCGACAAGGATCGCTTTGTTTCGAATCGAAGTTTTTACCGGCAAGGCAGCGTTTGGATAGACGGTGACTTCAATGCAGATAAGAAGCTGCCCGAAACGACGATCAAATTTGCAAGCGAAGAATATTTCGCACTCGTCGAGCGTGAAAAAGGCATCGCAGAATTTCTAGCATTGGGCGAAGAAGTGGTCGTTGTCTGGCGCGGTCGCGTTTATCGTATCGTGAAATAAACCGATTTTATTTCGGAATAGCGAATAGTGAATAACGAATAGTAAAAAGTTCGAAACCGTTATTTACTTTTCACTATTCGCTATTCGTTATTCCGTAACTGGGTCATGGCAATACGAACAAATTCATCTAATTGAACTGCCTTGATATCAGTGGGGCTGCCTATGCCGCTGCGGAGTGCTTCGAATTTTGCGGCTTCAAGGCGTAGGAAACCAAGATCATTAGCGCAATTGGAATTTTTACAAACCAGAAGCAATTTGCTATCGGTGCTGAGGTCGATTCCGGCTCGGATATTTTCAAACAGACGATCGATCATCGCAGATCGTTTTTTATCGTTTTCAAATCCATCTACGATTTTGTCGGGCTGTATGCCGTCACCGCCAAAAACGACGCGGCCTTTTAGTGTTCGTGATGCATTTTGCGGACTGTCGATCAAGGCGCCGTGATTCGTATGTCGAAAATAATCGTATAATCCCGAATCGGAATAATCGCGTTGGAGCGACCTTCCCGAAGGCGAAAAATATCGGTCGCTTGTAATCGCAAGACCCGAACCGTCATCGAGTTGGTAAACGCTTTGAACAAGAGCCTTACCGAACGTCCGTTTGCCGATTACGACCGCCCGGTCATTGTCCTGCATAGCTGCGACGAGAATTTCCGAGGCAGATGCAGTGTCGTTATCGACGAGCAAAACAAGAGGCAGCGTCTCGCTTCGCCGGTTTTGCGAACGCCAAACGCGATTTTCCGAGACGTATCGGCCACGCTGCGAAACGATAGTCTGCCCAAACGGTAAAAAATTTTCGGCGATCTTTATCGCCTCATCCATTATCCCGCCGCCGTTTCCGCGAAGGTCGATGATAAGCGAACTCATCCCTTTCCGTTTAAGATCGAGAAAAGCCGCGTCGAATTCGGCCGCCGTCGTGTAGCCAAAGCCATCGGTCAGTGTGATGTATCCGACGCGGTCGTCGAGCATCAGATATTTTTCGATGGATGGGTGAGCGACGTTATTGCGATTTAGGGAAATATTTCTAATTATCGTCCCATCCGCACGTTCGACCGTAAGCCGTACGCTGCTGCCGAGCGGCCCGCGAACGAGGTTTCTTACTTCGAGCGAGGTCATGCCGGTTACGGCCTTGCCGTCAACTTCGACGATGCGGTCGCCAAAGCAAAGGCCCGCGCGTTCAGCCGGTGAATTCTTTGCCGTCGATAAAACGTAGGTATCTATCTGTCCGTTTCGCGCGAAACTTGAAATGGTCGTGCCGATCCCGACATAGCGTCCCTGATGATCGTTCGTCAACTCACGAAACTCCTCGCGGGTGAAGTAGCTCGAATGCGGATCAAGTTGGTGGAGCATCGATTCGATCGCTGAATCGATGAGGTTTCCGTCGCTTCCTTTTTGTGAGGAAGCATAATTTCGACGAATGATCGTGATCGCTTCGTCCATGTCATTGGTGATCGTCGTGATCGCCGGAGTACGGACGACGGCTGGGTTTACTGCCGCCGACTTCTTCGGCGAGGCCGCAAACATTGAACCGGTTGAGATCGAAAACGAACTGTTGTCGTTGCCGAACGGTCGCGATTCCTCCGCCTGTGCGAAAGCAGTGACAGCCAAAACGCCGATCAACAGTATTATTTGGCAAAAACGCATAGAGGTTCAGTCGGTCGGCAGTTTTGCGGCCGCCTGCGTCCCGGATCTGATTTGATATGCACTTCAAATAGACATAATCGGTTCACTTTTCCAGTCAAACTCAGGTAGTGGGTCAATTTAAATTTTTCGATGGCCATTACTTGGTGCCCTTTGTGCCTTCAACTCTGTGATCTTTGTGTTTAGCGACTCTTTCAAACACAAAGAACACGAAGACAAAGACACAAAGTTCACAGTGATATTTCAAACTGACCCACTACGCGAACTCGCGGATATTTGCTTGATTCCGACAATTCGGCGAAAATCGTTGTTATGTCGGAATCCGAAAATGCCGAACTGAATGCGAAATTGCAGCGATTACTCGAAACGGTCGATGTCGCGAATGTTTTGACCGAACCCTTGACCGGCTCGATTCGAACCCTATTGACGGTCAGTGCGGCGCAAATCGATTGCGACGAAGCATCGGTACTGATTCGCGATGGCGACGACAGTGAGCTTCGTTTTTTGATAGCGATCGGGCGCGTTGCCGACCAGCTTTTGAATATGCGTATTCCGGCCGGAAAGGGTATTGCCGGTTTTGTTCTTTCTTCCGGGCAGCCGATGGCGATCACAGATGTTGGCGGAGACGAAACATTTTATGCAGAAGTCGATAAAGAAACGGGCTATTCCACGCAAACGATATTGGCGACGCCGCTGCGGCACGGCGATGACGTAATCGGCGTGCTCGAATTTATAAATCGACGCGGCGATCCGCCTTTTGCCGCGTTCACGCCGGAGGAAATGGATCGCGCCGCGACCTTTGCCGACGCCATTGCCTCGCTTGTAAACGCTTATCAATCGGCAAAGCTGTTTCGTGATCTAGGCGAACGAATGCTCAGTGCCGAGGATCAGGATGCCGCGTCGATCAGAGCATGGCTGGAGGGCGTACGCACTTCGGCAGCACATCGCGAAATGATGGACCTTGCATTGCTCGTCCGCGAAGTCGCAAGCAGCGGCGACGCGACCCGAGTGCTTGCAAAAGAAATTCTCGAATCTGTCATCAGATTTTCGGAATCGACAGAAACATATTCGTCTTTTTAATTTTTTCTGAATTGGAATAGCAAGAGTTTTGGACAGGTTCTATGTTCACCGAAAACGGACAAAAAGATGCGGCATTGAATGACTGGCGGTCAGCGACGGGAATGGGCGTTACGGTTGCCGTGATCGACAGCGGCATCGACACGACGCATCCCGATCTTGTTGGTCGAGTTGTCGAATCGGTCGAAGCTCGACTGGACGACAAACGCGTCGTGTTCGATCCGTCCGACGCGGGTGATTCCGCCGGACACGGAACTGCCTGCGCCGGTATCATTGCCGGCATCGCGCCGAATGCAAAATTTTGCAGTATCAAGGTGCTCGGTGCAGGGGGGCTGGGTGATGGCCACGCTTTTCTGGCCGGTCTGGAATGGGCGATAAAGCAGCGATATAAGTTGATAAACCTGAGCCTCGGGACGACCAAGCCACAGTTTTTTGCACCGCTTCACGACCTGCTCGACCGCGCGTATCAGGCAGGCTGCATCGTAGTCGCGGCGGCAAACAACCTGCCGCAGCCGAGCTTTCCGAGCGTGTTTTCGTCGTCTCTTATCTCTGTCGTAAAAAGGGAATCGGTCGATCCGTTGAATTTCGGTTTTCGATTTGGCGAGGTGATCGAACTTTCGGCTTCGGGCGTAAATGTTCGCGCTCCTTGGCCCGGCGGCGGGCATCGAAATCTGACCGGCAACAGCTTTGCCTGTCCGCACATCACCGGGATCATCGCACTCTTGCTTGAGAAAGATCCGAGCCTCACGCCGTTTCACGTAAAGTCGGCTCTTCACGCGATCGCATTCAAAGGTGAGACTATTGTTTGATTGAGAAATTAAAATGCGTAAACTAGGCGGGCTTGCCCCCGCTTTTTATCGCGTATTTAGGGATTTTGCAATTGGTAAAGCGAAATGATTTTATACTTATAGGTGAATTTGTTTTTGCGAAATCGTTTGTATTAGCACAAAATCGCAATTGGGATACCGAAATTTTATGTCCGAATCATTTAAACTGCCGCCGCTGGAAATAGAAAAATACACATTGAATAACGGTCTTCGAGTAGTGCTGAATCATGATACAGCCGTGCCCGTCGTTGCGCTCGCGGTCTATTACGATGTCGGTTCGCGGAATGAACGCGAAGGCCGGACGGGCTTTGCGCACCTTTTTGAGCACATGATGTTCCAGGGTTCGGAAAACGTGCCGAAGGCCGGACATTTTCAATACATAATGAAGGCCGGTGGCACGATGAATGGCACTACGTCGAGCGAGCGGACGAATTATTTCGAGACGATGCCGGCCGATCAATTGCCGCTCGCATTGTGGCTCGAATCCGACCGCATGCGTTCGCTTGCGGTTACACAGGAAAATCTCGACAATCAACGCGAGGCCGTAAAAGAAGAAAAGCGGCTTCGATACGACAATCAGCCTTACGGTCAGATCTTCGACATTATCGCGTCGATGATCTATAAGAATTTTGCCAATGCACATTCGACGATTGGCTCGATGGATGACCTTGACGATGCAAGTGTTGAAGACGTGCAGGAATTTTTCCGCGTGTATTACGCGCCGAACAACGCCGTGCTCGTGCTCTCCGGCGCGTTTGAATCCGACACAGCGAAAGCTCTGGTCGAAACATATTTTGGCGACATTCAGAGCCAGCCGATTCCACCTTCGATCAATGTCGATGAGCCGGTTGAGGTCGCAGACGATTACCGCGAATGGCACGATCCGTTGGCGCCTTTGCCTGCATTTTTACTTGGTTGGAAAATACCGCCGCGCAGTGCGCCCGGATTCAAGGCATTGAATCTCGCCGGTAAATTATTGTATGACGGCGACAGTTCGCGGCTTTACCAAAAACTTGTAAAGGGTGATGAATCGATCGTTCAGCTTTTTGGATTTACGGACGAACGCCGCGGCCCTTCGAGCATGTATGTCGGGGCGATACCGAAACCCGAACAGGATTTAAGTCGAATTCGTGCCGTTATTATGAACGAGATCGAGGATATTGCGGCGAATGGCCCAACCGCGGCTGAGATCGAAAAGCTGCATAATCAGCTTCTTAATGACGCGGTTCGAATGCGGCAGTCGTCGATGAACAGAGCACAGTCGATTGCCGAATACGCGCTTTATAACGGCGATCCGGCGTTGATAAATACCGAACTCGACGAGTTGCTTTCGGTTACAAAGGAACAAATTCGAACGGCCGTCGGCGAATTTTTGGATACCGAAAATCGTTCGCTTTTGGACGTAGTTCCGAATCGAATTGAGAAATGAGAATTGAGATATGAAAGATAACATATTGAAAACGAAATCCTATTCGTTTGCATTGAGGATAGTAAAGCTTTTTCAGTACTTAGCGTCTGAACATAAGGAGTATGTACTTTCAAAGCAGGTACTTCGCTCCGGCACTTCGGTCGGGGCCAACATCGAAGAGGCATTTCAAGGTGAATCGAAATCTGATTTCATTCATAAACTTGCCGTTGCGAACAAAGAGGCGTTTGAGACGCATTACTGGCTTCGGTTGCTCCGCGACAGTAATATTTTGACGAAAAAACAAGCAGAATCTTTGCTCGGAGAATGCGACGAATTGCAGAGAATGCTCGTTGCGGCAATCAAAACCTCAAAGTCTAAAAGATTGTAAATTCTTATTTCTCATTTTTCATTTCGCATATGGCTTCAATTCGAAAAACTGCACCGGGACCGCTTGCTCCAGTGCCATTTAATATTTCCCGGCCGTTCCGGACCAAGTTGGCCAATGGATTTAGAGTCGTGGTTTTCAGCGATGATCGCGTGCCGCTTGTCAGCTATCGCCTCGCATTTTTTCGCGGTGACGCACACGACTCGATAGACAATATAGGCCTGACTTCGGCGATGACATCGATGCTGACCGAAGGCACCGAGAATTATTCAAGCCGCGAACTTGCCGAAAAAATCGAACGTCTTGGCGCCGGGCTTTCAACAAATGCGTCGGTCGATTTCACCGCGTTTGCAGGTTCGGCACTTTCCATCTACGGCGATGAAATTCTGGAGCTTATGGCGGAGGTTTTGTTTCGTCCGACGTTTCCCGAATCAGAACTCGATCTGTATAAACGCAACGCTCTCGAGAATTTAAAGTTTCAGCGCTCTCAGCCGAATTTTCTTGCAAATGAGCAGACTGCACGGATACTTTACGCCGATCATCCGTATGCCATCATTTCGCCGAAAGCTGCCGATTTTGAAAAGCTCGAACGTGATTCGCTGGTGAAATTTCACGCTTCGGCATTTCGGCCGCAAAACGCGGTTTTGATCGTGGTCGGCGATGTCGAGATCGAAAAAATAATGGCGCAGATCGAAGAAGAATTTGGTGATTGGCCAGCTTCCGAAGTGGAAATACCGCCGATTTCCGAAGCTCCGCCGAGTTCGAAACGGTCGCTTACGATCGTTGACCGGCCCGGTTCGGCGCAGGCAAACATCGTTCTCGCAAACATCGTCGTCCCGCGAAATCATCCTGATTATTTTGCGATAGCTGTGATGAATCAAGTGCTCGGAGCCGGGGCGTCGTCCCGCGTGTTTATGAATCTTCGTGAAGAGAAGGGCTACACATACGGGGCTTACACGCGGTTCGATTCGAAGCGTTTTGCCGGCGAATTCGAAGCGACGGCCGAGGTTCGCACCGCCGTAACCGGCGATTCGTTAAAGGAATTCTTCTACGAATTAAATCGAATCCGGGATGAGAAAGTTCTGGCTGAAGAGCTTGACGATGCGAAAAATTATCTGACCGGCGTGTTCCCGATCCGAGCCGAAACACAGGAAGGTTTGACCGGTTTGATCGTCAGCCAACTTCTTTACGATCTGCCGGAAGACTATTTGGAGACTTACCGAGCGAACATCGGCGCTATTACCATCGACGAGGTTCAGCGTGTCGCAAACGCATACATTCACCCTGACGAACTCGCGATCATCATCGTCGGTGATGCAAAAGAGATTCTGCCGCAGGTAAAAGACTATTCGGATAAGATCGAAGTTTTCGACACCGAAGGAAAACAGAAAGACAATTAGCCACAAAAAGCACAAAGCGCGCAAAAATAGGATTTTTACTTTTGCGCTCTTTGTGCCTTTTGTGGCTATCGTTCTTAGGCTTGGACGAATTGAATTATTGCGAAGTTTGCACCAACTGGATCGGTGCATAATCCGATACGCCCGACGCCGGGCGCATCAAACGGTTCCTGCCGCACCGAACCGCCATTTGCCTTGATCTTCGCCGCGGTCTCATCCGCATCGGCAACCGCGACGTAGGCCGTCCAATGCGAAGGGACGTCGCCCCAATTTTCATCGATCGGCATCATTCCGCCGCTTGCGACGCCGTCCAAATGTATCTCGGCATACTTCATCGGCGTTATCTTGCTTTGCTCAAGCTGCCAGCCGAACATCCCGCTGTAAAAATCCTTTGCTTTGTCAAAATCGCGGGTTGCCAATTCACGCCAGCAAATCGTTCCCGGTTTTGGTATCGTAAATTCTGCCATTATTTTTCTCCTAAACTTGACTGGAGCCGCTCACGGCGCGTTCGCCCACGGTTTTTTCACGTATATCGCGTTCGAAAAGCGTTGGTGAACGGGACGTTCACCGCTCCAATCGTGAAAATTCCATTTCGACGGCCCATTCTTCTTCGCCTTCGGGCGTTACGTTGAACATCTTGTATTCGAACTTGTCGCCGGACGGTATTATCTCTGTTCTCCAGCCCCAATCGGGATGTCCATCGACCTTGTAGAAGCCTTTCAGGTTGGCTGCACCGGCGGCGTTCGTTGTTCCCGCACAGCTCATCAAAACATTCGCCGAGTGCCAGCTGTCCGTCCATACGGCGTGAACATTTCCAGCGTCGTCGGAAATGATGATTAGACCTTCCTGCGGTTTACCCTCGAATTTCCAGGTGTAAGCGATCTCTATACAGGTTCCGCCGGCCCGTGTTCGCACCGAAGCCGTCGAACCCGATTCCTTTATCGGATCTAGCTCCCAGGACATATTCAGGCGATTTGTTCCGTTCCAATCGCCGGCCAGCGTCAAAAGTTTTTCGTTTAAGCTCATGGTGCTGCAAGTGTGATCATCGAAATATTCGCGCCCGTAGGATCCGAAACGATGCCAAAACGTCCCACATTTGGAATGTCGTATGGGCCGAATACAACCTCGCCGCCGAGCGATTTTGCTTTTTCCAATGACGCATCTATATCATCGACCGAGACATACAACGCGATATGTGCCGGTGGAATCGGACCGTCGCCGAACATTTCCGGAACCATTTGGTACAAAGCCCCATCCGGATAGTCGCCGGATGATGAGAACTCCAGATACTCCATTTCCTTGCCTTCGGCATTGTTATCGCTTTGTTTGAATTTCCAACCAAAAACATTTTCGTAAAACGGCAGACATTTTCCTTTGTCGGTCGATGCGATCTCCGACCAGCAAAATTCGCCGTGTTTCGGCATCTGAGGTGCCATTCCCGCAGCTTCTTCGACCATAAATTCTTAACTCCTTAATCTTTCATTAGCGATTTTGCCGAAAATCATATCACGCGCATCCCAGACTGTAAATCGATTCCGTCCCAAGATCACGAGAAAATGAAAAATTTCTATTCAAAATATTGAACATTTTCGCGGGCTTAAAATCCGTATCGGAAAAGTTGGTTTTGAGTTGCGGGGTGAGGATTGTTGCTGCTTTAAGAGGTAAAGCTGGACGGTTTCCGCAACTCAAAATTTAATGTTGGTTAATCGCTAGCCGGCGCGTCGGATCGGGATCGCCGGCGAGACTATCGTTTGCAAATGATCTATCAACACCGATGCAGCCTTTCGCGAAAGCTCGCTGATCTTGCATTTCAAAAGTGATTCACATTCGCTGTCGGCATCCAGATCTTTTTCGCGCGCGATCGCGCGGATCATTCCCAACTGCTTTGTCGTGACCATATCCGAAAGCGTTTTCGCGACAGGATCAGCAGGGAAGTCGGCCTTTTCCGCAGTTGGTGTTTCATCACGCTCGAAGGCGTCGAATTCGCGTTTGTAAAGATCGCGTGCGATGCCGAATTTTACCGCTGCACGCTTTAACGCGTCGTGCTCGGCCTTTTTTATCCCCATCTCGCTTCGCGCCGAGCCAGTTCCGATGCCTTCACGAGTGATGCCGTCGATCGAGATCGCAACCGTTACCGTAATGTAGTCGCCAACGACGCGAATGTCTTTCACCGAGTGGGCCCAATTCGGAGCCGTTTCGTCGAGAATGTCGGCGACCGTGTGCCATTCGATATAATCAACCGTTCGCACATTTCCGTTGCGGTCGCGCCATGCTTCGCGCTGGCGAAGGCGGTTCGGATCGACATGCTTGCGAAGTTCGCGCAAGGTGGTCGAAAAATCGAGGATGTTGTTCGTTTCGGAATCGAGAAGTTCCGGCTGGTGTACAGTTTGAATATTTTTCATTTCTTTTCTCCTTTTTCTAAACGGCTTTTCGGATTAGATTTTGTCGAACCGGACGCCTTTTTCCGATTCTTTCCTGTCCGTCCACCGTTTCTGTTCGCTGCGTCTTTGGCTTCAACGTTACTCAGTTTTCTAAATTCAAAATCGATAGAAAGAGCCCAATACGTCCTATCTGTGAAACAGCGTATCATATTATTTTTATAGTTGCAAGGGTGAAACAAGGTGTTGCATTTAAAAACTTAATATGTTATGTTTTACCTATGAAATGCGAAGTGCAGGTATGACACTTGACTTTCATGGAGGAAAAATCAACCTATGGCATCGAAAATTAACAATTACATAAACACTGCCGAGCTTGGGAAATCGATCAAGCGGAGACGTGAAGAGCTTGGCCTTAGTCTGCGCGACGTTGCGGACGTAACCGACGTTTCGGCATCGACGCTTTCGCGGATCGAGAACGGAACAGGGAAACCGGATGCGGACAATATTGCCCGGCTGACCGGTTGGCTGGATATGCCGAT
>JBOGOW010000028.1:0-17231 GCA_050748285.1 Pyrinomonadaceae bacterium | reverse complement strand
CGTTAGCGGTCGACGCTAAACAACGACTCGGTATCGCCCTTGCTAACGCGCGGGCTTTCGCATTTAGTCGAATCGCAAATGCTGGTTAGAACGGGCGTCCGTTGCAGAAGCCCGACCGTGAGGAAGGGCGATATGAGCGATTCAATATCCGTAATCGATTCGTTAGCGGTCGACGCTAAACAACGACTCGGTATCGCCCTTGCTAACGCGCGGGCTATGGCAAAAAAAAGCGCGGGCTTTTGCAAAAGATAGATGAAAATTTGCCCGACATGTAAAAAGACATATACCGACGACGAGCTGAATTTTTGCTTGGCGGATGGGGCGACGCTGCTCAAAAAACGCGGCGGTTCGGGGAAGCATTCGCGTGTGAACGAGGTCGTGGCGATTGCATTGCTGGCGTTTGCGGTGCTCGCGTTTTTGTGTCTGATCTCATACGATCCCGCCGACCCGACGTTTAATTCCGTGTCGTCGCAAAAGGTAAAGAATTGGATCGGCGTTGTCGGTGCGAATTTTGCGGAGTTTTTGGTTTCGGTTTCCGGCGTAACGGCATATCTTTTTCCTGCGTTGCTCGGTCTGATCGGTTGGCGCGTTTTTCAATCTGAAAGTTTGAAACCGACGATCTCGCGCGTCATCGGCTATCTGCTTTTTATTCTTTCATTGTCGAGCCTTGCACATATTATCGGCTGGCACGGCGGCGTTACGGGTGCTTTCTTTGCGAATGGCTCCGTTGCTTTGCTCTCGACCGTCGGTGCGGCGATCTTGCTTGCGGCCACGCTTGCGGCTTCAATTGTTTTGATAACCGATCTCACGGTCATAGGCTTCTTCGGAAATTTCGAAATGGCCTGGGCTAATTTCAAAGTTCATTACGACGGATGGAACGCAAAGCGGCGTGCTGCACGCTCGGGTCAGATCGAGGAGGCAAAGGGCCGACTAGAAAAGCGAAAACTGACCAAAGTCGAAAAGGCTTTAGCAGAAACGCCGACCATTTCAAAAGATGAACCGTCGATCGCAACGGTCAGCCGCGGCAGAACGAGATCGGCCGCCGCCGGAGCAACGCAGCTCGATCTTCCGCTCGAAGGCGAACCATCGATTCCGACAATCGTAGGCAGCGATGCGGTTCCTGATACTGTTATCTCGGAAGACGTTCCGCCAACTGAAAATAAAGAACTTCCAACGAGCGAAACGGCAGAAGCAGCAGAAAACGAAACGCCTCGAGAAATTTCGCCGAACGAGCAAACCTTCGATCATTACGTCCTGCCGAGCACGGAATTCCTGACGTCCGCCAAAGCCAGGATCGAGTTGAAAGACAACGACCTTCGCGACATCGCGGCGTCGCTCGCCGAAAAGACAAAGGAATTTAACGTCGCCGGAAAGGTCGTAAATATCTGCCCCGGACCGGTCGTTACGACTTACGAATTCAAGCCTGATCCGGGCGTTAAATATTCGCGCGTTACGAGCCTGGTCGATGATCTGTGTCTTGCGTTGAAGGCCGAATCGATCCGCATCGACCGCATTCCCGGCAAGGCGTATGTCGGCATCGAGGTGCCGAACCGCAAGCGTGAAACCATACAGCTTCGGGATGTTGTCGAATCAAAAAACTTCGCGGATTCGTCGTCGCTGCTGACCGTCGCGCTCGGCAAAACCATCGATGGTTTGAATTACGTTACCGATCTTGCAAAAATGCCGCATCTGCTCATCGCGGGTGCAACCGGCGCGGGCAAATCGGTCGGCGTAAATTCGCTCGTCGTTTCGATCCTTTATAAGGCGAAGCCGGACGAGGTGAAGTTCATAATGGTCGATCCGAAGCGGCTCGAGCTCGGCCTGTATGCCGATATTCCGCATCTTGCGACGCCGATAATTACCGACCCGAAACGTGCCGCGATCTCGCTGAAATGGGCGGTTCACGAGATGGAGCGCCGCTACAAAGACCTTGCCGGTTACGGCGTTCGCAATATCGACGGCTACAACACCGAAGCGAAACGCCGCAACGCAATCGAGATGTGGGACGACACCGGCGAGCCGCACCGCATTTTGCCCTACATCGTTATCATCATCGACGAACTCGCCGATCTGATGATGGTGAGCGGGAAAGATGTCGAAGATTCGATAACGAGATTAGCGCAGATGGCACGCGCCGTCGGCATTCATCTTGTGCTGGCGACGCAGCGGCCGTCGGTCGATGTGATTACAGGTTTGATCAAGGCAAATTTTCCGGCACGTATTTCGTTCCGCGTCTCGTCAAAGGTCGATTCGCGGACGATCATCGATTCGAACGGCGCGGAGAGTTTGCTCGGCAAGGGCGATATGCTCTTTTTGCCGCCGGCAAGCTCGCAGGTCATCCGCGTCCACGGCGCGTATGTCGATGAAAAAGAGATCGGCAAGATCGTTGAGCACGTAAAGGCTCAAGGGCGACCGGAATACGACACCACGATCACAAAAAGCGAGGAAGAACTCGACGACGACGGCTACCTTCCGGGTAAACGCGATCCGCTGTTTTGGGACGCGCTGAAATGCGTTGTTTCAGCCAAGCGCGGCTCGACCAGCTTGCTCCAACGGCATCTCCGCATCGGCTACGGCCGCGCCGCCGCCATTCTTGATGCAATGGTCCGCGAAGGCCACATCGGCGAAATGGACGGCTCAACCCGCGCAAGACCGGTGCTCCAAAAAGCATACGACGATCTGCAAGACATCGCCGAAATGGATCAAACCTAATTGCATAATTCGTGTGATTTCGTGTAATTTTGTGGATTCGCACTCAATTTTTAGCCACGAATTTACACGAATAAACACGAATAAGAATTAATGGAAAAAGTAAATATTGGAATAATCGGCGGCTCGGGCCTTTATCAGATGCCCGAGCTTCAAAATGTCAGGGAACAAAGCGTTGAAACGCCGTTTGGCGCGCCGTCGGATGCGTTTATTGTTGGTGAGCTTGAAGGCGTTACGGTCGCGTTTTTGCCGCGTCATGCACGCGGGCATAAGTTTTTGCCGACGGAAGTTCCCTATCGCGCAAACATCTATGCGATGAAGCTCCTCGGCGTGGAATATATTTTGTCGGTGTCGGCGGTCGGGTCGCTTCAAGAGCAATACGCTCCGACCGATATGGTGATTCCCGATCAGTTTTTCGACCGCACGCGGGCACGCGCGAGGGAATCGACATTCTTTGGCGAAGGCATTGTCGGACACGTTACATTTGCTCATCCCGTTTGCAACGAGCTTGGCGATATTATCGAAGCCTCGTGCAAAACGGTCGGTGTAAACGTCCATCGCGGCGGCACGTATCTGTGCATGGAAGGCCCTGCGTTTTCGACCGTGGCTGAATCTAAAGTTTATCGGCAATGGGGAATGGACATCATCGGGATGACCAACCTGCAGGAAGCAAAACTCGCCCGCGAAGCCGAAATCGCCTACGCAACGCTCGCTCTTGTAACCGATTATGATTGCTGGCACGACGGCCACGACGCCGTTACGATCGATATGATCGTCGAGTATCTCGATAAAAATGTCCGAAACGCGCAGCTCATCCTAAAAGACGCCGTAAAACGCGTCGCCGCAAAGGAAACGCCGAATCAATATCGCGATGCGATTCGGAATGCGATCTTTACCGCACCCGACCATTGGCCCGCGGAAACGGCGAAAAAATTGGACGCGATCATCGGAAAATACGTATCTTAGTGTTATCATCTCACTGAGGAAATGATATGAATCAGACACTAAATCCTAGCCTTTCGAAATCTAAAGAGGCATCTCTCTTAAAAAAGTTCGATGTTATGTTATCCCAAATAAGGGATAACAATCGCGCTACGTTGGAAATTCACAAAGAGATCAAAAAATTAAAAAGTTCCAATGACGACGCATTCTGTCGTGCCAAGAGAGCCGTCGAGTCTCTTGAAAAATATTAAGAATGTGGGAAAAACTTCTTAGCGGCCTGAAAGATTTCATCCTTCAGGGAGAACTCACACGCCGAAATGCCGATGACATTCGTGAATTGAGAAAACGTAACGAAGAGATCACCATCCTGGTTGAGCGTTTGGCTTTTGAAATTCAACGAGTTCGTGAAAACGAAGCTCATGAACGTGAAAAGCTTTTGCTCCGATTGGAACTTGAATCAGACTCAGAGAAAAAGCAGCTTCAAAAGAAAAAGCCTCGATGACTTCTTCGGACATTTTAGACCCCAAGATTGTTTCGCTATTTCTTACTGCGCCCATACGTTAAAGCGCGGGGGCAAGCCCACCTTCCTGACTGCGACAGATTGAGAGTTTTTTCTCGCTCGAAATAGTTTGCTGTTGCAAAATTAAGCTGGTAACAACACGCAGTCAGGAAGGCGGGCTTGCCCCCGCTTTTTTACTGCGGGAAACTTTCGAGTCGATTAAAACATCTTTAAATAGTTATGAAGCCATTTTTATTATCTCTATTTGTCTCGGTTTTTGTGTTCAGCATTCCGGCCTTTGCACAGCGTAATGTTACGCAGGCCATCGAACGCGATCCGCTTTTGGAAAAAGATGCAAAGCATAATCTCGATGTCGCGTGGCAGGCGTTTAAGCCTTTGAAACAGGCTTACAAACAGGTTATTTTGCGTTTTGAAGAAACCTATGCCGCGTATCCCGATTTTTCCAAGATCGACGAATTTCTATATCTCGCCGGGATGTCGAGCTACCATCTTTCGAAAAATGAAGGCAAGCAAAAGGTAAACCTAAAGATCAAACGCGAAAAAGAAAAATATGCCCCTGAAAAACTCCGCGAAGACGCCGAAGCCTATCTTGCCAAGATGCTCGAGCTAAATCCCGAAAGCCAATATAAGGAAACTGCCGAGAAAACACTTGCTGAATTAAAAGCCGTGAAATAGCAGACGGAGCGCGGACACTCTTGTCCGCACGAACGTCGCTTCGGCGTTCGGACTACATTATCGTGGAATCAGGCTGGCGAAACGCTCAGCCTTGCGGACAGGAGTGTCCGCACTCCGTTATGAACCTGAATCAGGTAACGATCTACAGCGAGAAGACGATCGAAACGGTCGAGTTTTTTCAGAAACTCGGCCTTGTTCTCATCGTCGATTCGCTGCCGCGTTACGCACGGCTCGAATGTCCCGATGGCGATTCCACGCTCTCGATAAACATCTCTGATGACGAAAATGCGGAAACACGACCTGTAGGGAGTGTGCCCTCCGACAGCATTACTCTTTATTTTGAATGCGAACACCTCGACGAAGAGGTGTCCCGCCTCAAATCTCTCGGCCTCGACTTTGACGAAGACCCGACCGATCGCGATTGGCTCTGGCGGCAAGCCTATCTAAAAGACCCGAACGGCAACAAAATATGCCTGTTCTACGCAGGCCACAATCGAAAAAACCCGCCCTGGCGATTGTCAGAACCCACTGAGTAAGCGGTGGGTCAGTTCTATAAAATAGGGGTCGTGTCCTAATCGTGAAGGTTCTCCTCTGTGTTCTTTGCGTCTTCGCTTCGTGCTCTTTGTGTTAAAAAATGCAGATTAAATTCAGATTCCGCATGGGGGAAATCCGGTCCGAAATAGCGAATAACGAATAAAGAAAAGCGAATAATCGATTTCCACTATTCGATTTTCGCTATACACTATTCTCTATTTGGAAAGAGCTAAGCCATCAAAAAGCAAGCCCTTCGTCTTATACATAATCCGCGTTAAACATAAAGTACGACACAAAAATCGCAAAGAATTTCCTGAAACATTTTGGAAACACCAATCCGATAGTTTTTGCAAATCTGTTGCATCTGTGCTACGCTGTTTCCTGGTTGCTCTTTGACAATATATACAGTCCGAATTTGAGCGACGCGGCAGCTTAAGTGGAACTTATGACGGCTTCCGCTTCTTATATGGGACGATTTTTCCCGATAAATCTAATGGAATAAAAGGGTTGGCCGTCCAATTTCCTACAAAACCCGTCGCAAAAATGCTGTAAACGTTTCAGCGAACGATAAGTGGGACGATTTTTCCTCATAAACGCAATGTAATGAATGGATTAGACCGTCCCAATTTGGACAAAATCGATGCCGAAATGGGACGATGTGGGATCGCCGTTCCGCTCGCCGACATCGGCGATGCGACCTACTGGCCGCTCACTAATGCAGGGGTTCCAACCCGAAATTTCAAAAACCCGCCATTGCGGATCAATTAAAAAGACTCAGTTACGAACCCTTTTTCTTTTGTAAAACTTCGCTGCTTTTGCCTGGTTTCCGCAATGGGCCATCGAGCACCAGCGTCTGGAATGATTTTTGGAAATGTCATAAAATAGCAGTACGCACTTTTCGTTTTCGCATTTTTTCACATTGGCTAAATTTCCGTAACAAAGCAGATCCGCTGCCGCTTCGGCGATGGGCAGAAGTAATTGTTGCGGTTCGGTGTAGTCAGCCCGATAGCTCCGGACAAAACCGTTTTCAGTCTCCTCAACCTCGGGGAAACCTATCTGACGGCGCAAAATCGAATTTATGGCTTTGATCGAGGTTGATCTAACCACTTCATTTTTCACTATCCCGCCAAACATCTCAAACAAAATTTTCCTGAACGCCAAAACATTCGACAAGGATTCGTCACCATCGTTTTGCCAGCCTTCAAGCATTTTTTTTGCTTGTTCGTCGGTGAGCATGTTCATCACGGTTGCCCATTCAAATAAATCCTCGAAACTTGTCAGCAGTTCCAAAGCCTTGCCGTTATGGGCCGCGAGCGTATTTACAAAATCAATGCTTAGATTATTCGCTGTCTGAAAAAACCCCATTATTTTATTGCTCACGTAATTTAACAAACAGTCAATATTCTAACTTTCTATTACACGCTTGACAAGTTAGATTGTATATTCTAACCTGTGTTTGTCTATTTAGACAGTTAGAAAAAATTAAAATCAATAGGAGACTAAAAACAATGTCAAGAATTACAGCTATAAACCATGAAAATGCCCAAGGCAAAGCAAGAGATTTGCTCGATGCGGTGCAGGCAAAACTCGGGATAACGCCGAATTTGATGAAAACGCTCGCTCACTCGCCGACCGTGCTCGAGGCCTATCTCAACTTCAACGGCACGTTGGGGACGACGCTCAATGCAAGACTGCGTGAGCAGATTTCGGTCTTAACGGCGGAAGAAAACAGATGCGGATATTGTCTGTCCGCACATACATTCCTGGGCGAAAAGGCCGGACTGCACGGCGACGATCTAGCGGGCGCTCGTGAAGCAAAATCGGCTGACGCCAAAACCGACGCCGGTTTGAAATTTGCTCAGGTTGTGCTCAAAAAACATGGTTCGGTGTCCGACGCCGATATCGAAGCCGTGAGAGCCGCCGGATATAACGATGGCGAAATTGCCGAGATTGTCGCAAATACGGCTCTTAATGTCTTTACCAATTATTTTAACAATGTTGCGGAGACGGAAATCGACTTTCCGAAAGTCGAACTGTTGACTAAATCGGCCGTCGCATAGTTAATCGCATTCCGTTGTTACGGAGTGAGTAAGATCGCTCCGTAACTTTTCTTTGACGTAAAGGGAGGAGAAACCATGATTAAACCCACCGACATTACACCGCCATTCGATGTGGAAAAGGCTCTGGCAAAAGTAAAAACCGCTGAAAACGCTTGGAATACTCGCGATCCCGAACGAGTCGCACTCGCATATACTTTGGATTCGGCATGGAGAAACCGAACAGAGTTTATCAACGGCCGCGAAGAGATCAAGGCATTTTTGCACCGTAAGTGGGCGATAGAGCTTGATTACAAACTCAAGAAGGAGTTATGGATCTTTCGCGAAAATCGTATAGCTGTGAAATTTGAATACGAGTGGCACAATGCTGACGGCCAATGGTTCAGAAGCTATGGCAACGAATTGTGGGAATTTGACGATGGCGGCCTGATGCGTCGTCGCGAGGCTTCGATAAACGACCTGCCCATAATAGAATCTGAAAGAATTATCACTTGAGGTTAGAAATGCCCAACCCTTTCGCCAAGATAGCCTTTACCGAAAGTGTCAAACAGGCACAGGAGCATTACGGAACTCGCCGTGCTAACGAACGGCTCGAAAATCTCGACCGCCTCAATGAGTTGACGCAAAACGAGGCCGTGTTCATCAGCGAGCGCGACGGCTTTTACATGGCGACAGTCAATGAAGAAGGTCATCCGTACGTACAGTTTCGCGGCGGGCCGAAAGGCTTTCTCAAAGTGCTGGACGAGAGTACGCTCGGGTACGCCGATTTCCGAGGCAATCTTCAATACATCTCAATGGGCAACCTCTCCAAAAACAACAAAGCCGCCCTGTTCCTAATGGATTACCCTAACCGGACGCGGCTCAAGATATTCGCTCGCGTAGAGGTTATCGGCGCGGCTGACGACCCTGCACTGATCGAACGTCTCACGATGCCGGATTACAAAGCCAGTATCGAAAGGGCTTTGATATTACATGTTACGGCGTATGACTGGAATTGCCAGCAGCACATCACACCACGATTCACACTCGAAGATATTGAGGCCGGAACAAAGCCGCTCCGTGACCGCATCGCCGAACTCGAAGCCGAAATTGCAGCGCTCAAAATCGCAAAAACCCGTCGTGGCGTGTAGAATAGTAAAATTATGCAGCCTGAAGCATTGGTTCAATTAAAGCAACGAATCGTATTGCTGGACAATGATTCCAAAAAAGATCTCGCTGACTTTTTAGCGGACGAATTAGACAGTAGCTCCGAGTCGGGTTTCTACACTGTTTCCGATGAGGATCGAAAGCTTCAGACCGAATGGTTTAAGCAGAATCGCGAGAAATATGCCGGAAGATACGTTGCCTTGAGCGGTAACGAGCTAGTAGGTGAAGGCCGAACGATCCACGAAGCCCATAAAATGGCCAAAGAGAATGGAGTCTCCAAGCCATTTCTTACCTTCGTCTTTTCGAAACACGATGTTCCGTTCGGAGGCTGGTGATGTCAGATCATCGTATTGAGTTCGAGAAGCTGCACTATTATGACGTCGGTGAAAACGGCATTACGATTGACGTTGCCATTAGTTTGTCTGACAAATACATAAGCAGATATTTGGACTGATTTGGTTATTGAACATTGCGGAAACTGAACTTTGGGTACTAAACGCTTTTCGGAGAATTTTTTAATAAATGTCATTAACAGTTGTTGGTTCGGTCGCGTTCGATGCGCTTGAGACGCCGTTTGGCAAACGCGATAAGGTTTTGGGCGGTGCGGCGACGCATTTTGGGCTAGCGGCGAGTTTTTTCACTGAGGTGAATGCGGTCGGCGTGGTCGGCGGTGATTTTGGCGAGGCGGAATGGGATGTATTCAAACGTCATCACATAAATACCGACGATATCGAGGTCGTCCCCGAAGGGAAAACTTTTTTCTGGAGCGGCCGTTATGATTTTGATATGAACACGGCGCACACGCTGGATACGCAGTTGAATGTGTTCGAAACCTTCGATCCGCATCTCTCCGAAAATTCCAGAAACGCTCGGCTCGTTTTTCTTGCAAACATTCAACCGACTCTGCAGCTTGGCGTGCGCGAGCAGTGCGGAGCGGCCGAATTCGTCGCGATGGACACGATGAATTATTGGATAAGCTCGGTCAAAGACGATCTGATCAAAACGATCAAGTCGGTCGATTGCATCATCATCAGTGATTCCGAAGTGCGGCAGCTGACGGACGAACCGAGCATCTACAAAGCGGCAAAAGCGATAATGGATCTCGGCCTAAAAGCGGTCGTTATCAAACGCGGCGAATACGGCGCGACGCTTTTTACAAAGGACGGTTATTTCGTTACACCCGCGTATCCGCTAGAAAGCGTTTTCGACCCGACAGGTGCGGGCGATACTTTCGCCGGCGGATTTATGGGCTATCTCGCGGCGCAGAATGTGATCAACGATGAAACGCTGCGTCGGGCAATGGTTTACGGTTCGGTAATGGCGTCGTTCAACGTCGAAAAATTTGGGACAGAACGTGTTGACGCTCTCGATTATCCCGAAATAAATCAACGGTTTGCGGATTTTAAAACGATGACGCATTTTGACGATATTCCGTTTGAACGCACCGTAGCGGCGTGAAGATTTTTATGGCGAAGCAGATGGACAGCTCTTTTGTTTCATTCTCGCGGCGTTCGACAGTTACGCCGCAGATATTTCTGAGCGCCGTCGTGCTTATTTGCTTGTTCATCGGCGTGGGGTTTTCGATCTCGATCGCGCAATGGCTGCTTGCTGTCGTGTTCGGTGTAGCGGTTGTCGGCTTGATCGCCTACACGTGGTTTTCGGTGGATCAATTCCAACGGCTTGCGGCGGTTCGCGATCAAAAACGAATAGATTGGGAAGCCGCTTTGCCAGAGGTTCAGCGTGAAAATTTAAAGGTCGAGGTGCTCGAACTTTCACGCGTTCTCGATGTCGAAACCGAACAGGTCAGCGATCTGCAATCGGCGTATATCGTCGCCGAAGATCTTGCATTGCGGCAGATTCAGCAGGAAGAAAACGTGCCGCTGCTGCGCCATATCGGAATCGGAAAAGTGCCGTTCGACGCAGTTTTTGTCAAAGACGAGATGCTCGTTTGCTGCGAGGTTTCGTTTCTGGTTTCGCCCGATCTGCGGCAGGAAAAGATCGACGCGATGATGCGGAAAGTAAAACGTGTAAAAGAAAGCATCGAGGCCGCAAAACTTTCGATCAACGTTCGAATGATGCTGATCCTGATAACTCAGCTTTCGAAAGAGGATGACGAACGACTTCGATCCGTGTTGAATACACGCAGGTTCTCGACGACGCCGGTCGATATCGATATTCGCCTGCTCGATTTCGAAGCGTTGCAGCGAATATACGTTACTGATTGAAAGTGAAAAAGGTCAAGGGTGAAAAAGTAAAAAAGTAAAGATTGCGTTCGTTTCGACCGAGTGAGCATTTCACGGTCCTACTTTTTCACTATTTCACTTTTCCACGTTTCACCTCTGGAAAATATGCTCGAAAACAAAATTGGAATGATATTCGGCGTGGCGAACAAGCGTTCGATCGCTTGGGCGTGTGCCGCGGCTTGCGCTGAGAAAGGTGCGAAATTAGCATTCACATATCAAGGCGAACGGCTTAAGGAAAACGTCGAAAAGCTGTCGGCCGAGTTGGCGGATTCGCTTGTTGTTCCGTGCGATGTAACTGATCAGGC
Organism: Pyrinomonadaceae bacterium; assembly: GCA_050748285.1. Classification (GTDB taxonomy): domain Bacteria; phylum Acidobacteriota; class Blastocatellia; order Pyrinomonadales; family Pyrinomonadaceae; genus OLB17. The sequence continues at coordinate 6,100 of JBOGOW010000028.1, read as the reverse complement.
CGAGGTCGATGCTGCGTTCGAAGCCGTCGGCAAAAAATACGGCAAGCTCGATTTTCTTGTTCATTCGATCGCCTTTGCTCCGCGCGAGGCACTCGAAGGTGAATTCGTTACGACCACGCGCGATGCGTTTCGCACGGCGCTCGAAATAAGCGCTTTCTCGCTGACGCAGGTCGCTCTTGCCGCCTCACCGTTGATGACCGAAGGCGGCAGCATCGTGACGATGAGTTATTACGGTGCGGAAAAAGTGGTATCGAATTACAACGTGATGGGCGTTGCGAAATCGGCGCTCGAATCGTCGGTTCGCTACCTCGCTGCCGATCTCGGCAAACAAAACATTCGCGTAAACGCCATCAGCGCCGGGCCGATCAATACTTTATCCGCACGCGGCGTAAAAAACATGGGGTCGCTGCTCGGCTACGTCGCCGATAAATCGCCGCTAAAACGAAACGTGCAGGCGAGCGAGGTCGGCAACACCGCGCTTTTCCTGGTCAGCGACCTTGCCTCCGGCATCACCGGCGAAACGATCTACGTCGATTGCGGTTACAACATAATGGGCATCTGACGGAGTGCAGACACTCCTGTCTGCATCACGCTAAAATTGCGGACAGGAATGTCCGCGTTCCAAAATCATGGCTGAAACGAAAGCGAATAAACCGAAAGGAAAAAACACAAAAGCAAAGTCCGGCGAACCCGAAACGGTAGCCGAGGCGAAAAAACAGGACGACGCACCTGCGTATTGGAAACCGACCGACGACGAAGTACTGCTCCGTTCGCCTGAGCCTGAAGACGAATACAAAACCTCCGATTCGTGGCGCGTCTTTAGAATAATGGGCGAATTCGTCGATGGATTTGACAATCTTGCGACGATAACACGCGGCGTTTCGATCTTCGGTTCTGCGCGTACGCAAGAAACGGACGATATGTATATCGCCGCGCGTGAAACTGCCCGGCTCCTTGCAAATGCAGGTTTTGAGATAATCACGGGCGGCGGTCCGGGAATTATGGAAGCAGCAAATCGCGGTGCTTTCGAAGCCGGAAAAGTTTCGGTCGGCTGCAATATCGAGCTGCCTTTCGAGCAGATCCCAAATCCATATCAAACCAAATCGCTTTCGTTCAAATACTTCTTTGTCCGAAAGACGATGTTCATAAAATACAGCAATGCGTATCTTATTTTTCCGGGCGGCTTCGGCACGATGGATGAAGTTTTCGAAGCACTGACGCTGATCCAAACGCGAAAGATACGAAACTTCCCGGTTGTGTTTTTCGGTTCACATTATTGGCGCGGGCTGCTTCAATGGATCACATCGACGATGCTCAACGAGCACAACATCAACCCCGAAGACCTCGGGCTTATTCATCTGACAGATTCGCCAAAAGACGCAATGAAATTTATCGTAAAAACATGCGGCCCCGGCAAGATGAAACCTCTGCAGAAGCTACGAAAGATCCGATAGGCTGTCATTAAGCCATTCAAGATAATCCGCCGAAACATTCTCGGCTCGGATCGCCACGATCTCCGGCACGTCGTAACTGTGAATTGCCGCGATGAATTTTTCGAGCTCCGAGTATTTTTCATCCGCAGTTTTTATAATCAGAAGATGCTCGCTTTCCTTTTGTAGCTTGCCCTCCCAGCAGTAAACGGAAGTCATTTTAGGCAGAATTTGCACACACGCCGCTAGGCGCTCATCAACGATCTTTTTGGCAATCAATTCCGCATCTTCATTGCTGGAAACGGTTGTAAAAACGATCAACATTGTCGAATTGGCCACAAAAGGCACACAGAGCGCAAAATCCAGAATTCTATTATTTGGGTAAACTGTGCCTTTGTGGCTACTTGATTTTAAGAACTTCTTCGTACTCGCCGCTTTCGACCCATTTTAGAATTTCCGAAATTCGCCAAATCGGGAACGGGTGCGAGAGGCCGGCGTTGATAATGTCGGCCCAGAATTTATCGAGCATGCTGTGGTCGTAATTCGACTGAAATTCGCGAGCCTGTTCGAGGAAAAGATCGTAATCGATCTTAGATGCGAACGTGCCGCCGGCGAGTTTCATCATTGTCTTTCCTACAACGTCCGGGTCCTGAACGACCAATAGCGCCGCGCGGTCGCACGATAATTCCGCACGCCGCATCCACGCGAGAAGAGCTCCACGCATCGTCGCTGTGAGCAATTCTTTAAGAATCGCGGCGATAGGCAACATCATCATTGGGATGGTGGCGATTGCAAGGATCAGCTGTGCGGCAGTCAAATAAAGAACGTGCTCCGAATGAATATGCCCGACCTCGTGCGCAATTACACAAAGAGTTTCCTCTTCATTAAGCCGCTCGATGAGCGACGAATGAAGAACGATGATCGGCTTTTCGACGCCGCCCGTAAATGCATTTACGATCGGATTTTGCTGGATGTAAAGATCCGGCATATCGACGCCGAGCGTCGTGCAGGCGATCTGCAATTTAGCGTGAAGGTCTGGGCACTGTTTCGGCGTAACCTTCACCGCACTTGCCATAAAAGTTACGCGGATCGCCGATTCACCTGTTACGGTCAAGAGCTTTTTCAAAGCCGAGTCGATACCAGGAACCGCTTTCAAGGCGGCCAGAGCTTTGCTGTCCGCTGGATGTATGTAATCGTGTTTGCCGAGATCGGCAAACTTTTTATGCGGATTGTCAGAAAGTGGCAGCTTGCATTTTCCGCAGTTCGCGGCGTTATTCTTGTAATCCGCCTTTACGGCATTTTTCTGACCGCAGTAACGGCACTTCACAGAGTTGCTTTTGCCGTTTTCGGCAGCCTCTTCGGTTTTCTTTTTCGCCATAGCTAAAGTTTATTGTAATCGAACTGGATAATCCAATTATTGTTGCTGGAAGGTTTAACGAAATAAACAATCGCAAGGTTCAGATTGTTATCGGCTCCGAATAAACTGCACTTAGCTCACGGGCAGAAACGCGAGTGTTAACGAGCGTGCCGACAATGCGGAAGCCCGCGCGTAAGCAAGGGCGAAATCAGGACGCAACTCAACATAGACTATTGGCAAAATCAACTGCGTAAATTGAGATTCCGGTTTCGCCCTTGCTTACGCGCGGGCTTGTGCATACGAACAACCGTCTCTACATGATGCGTTTGCGGGAACATATCGAGCGCGGTTATCGAATCGATCTTGTATCCGCTATCGACAAAACGCCGAAGGTCGCGTGCCAGCACAGACGGTTCGCATGCAGCATACGAAATCTGTTTGGGCGCGAGGCGTATTAAATTCCGGATCGTGTCTTTTTCGGTTCCGGCACGCGGCGGATCTAGCAATACAAAATCGAGGTCGCTTTCGACCACATTTGCAAGATACTGCCGCACATTTTCTGCACGAAACTCTACATTAGCAAGTTCCGCAAGCAGAGCATTCGTCATCGCGAATTCGACCGCGTTCTGGTTGTCTTCAACGCCGATCACATGCTTGAATTTGCGTGCAAGCGGAACTGTGAATAACCCAACGCCGCAATAAAGATCAAGTGCGTTCGTCCCCGATGCATCGCCGATCGCTGTCTCGATCAGTTTATCGATCAAGTACGGGTTCCCTTGAAAAAATGAACGTGCTGAAAAGCGAAATGTCTCACCGCAAACGGAAAAATCGATCTCGCCCGCCGGTTCGACAAATTCATCGGAATTTAGAGAAACGCCTCCGTCGGAACCGACCGCGGCGTCGATCTGAAACCTGCCGCCCGCTATTGTTCCCCACGGAATCTCATTCCGCATCGCACTCAATTCCGCGTTTAGCTCCGGTGCCAGCACGATGCATTTTTCTATATCGACAAGATCGCGCGAATTGCGTTGATAATACCCGATCTTTTTCGATGCGGTCTCGGCGTGCCACTGTGCCCGCATTCGATAGCCGAATTCCGAAGGACTTGGAATTATCGGAATTTCTTTTTCGTATTCGATCTTTGCGATTCGATGCAGGCAGTCGCGTATGATACCGACCTTTGCGACGAGCTGCGCAGCGTAATTCATTTGCTGAAAATCGCAGCCGCCGCACGTTCCAAAATACTCGCACGGCGGTTCGACGCGATTTGCGGAAGGTTCGATTACCGATTCGATCTCAGCGTACGCCAACTTGCCCTTTATTTCCGAAAGGCGCACACGCAACCTATCGCCAACGGCGGCAAGAGCGACAAAAATGGTCAAATTTTCCGCAAAAGCGAGACCGAAACCGCGCGGAACGATCTTTTCGATCTTAACCTCTATCAGATCGTTGATTGAATACTTATTTTCCAAGTAGATTTATTTTGACAGAGCGAAGTCGCCGCCTGCAAGTATCTGCCGCATTGTCGTCAAGTCTTCGGGTTTCGTGTATGACAGGGTGAACAGTATCGCAATTCCGCCGCGAACGGTCGCATACATCCGCTTTTTTCCTGCTTTTGAAGTCGTATCAATGAATGCAAATTGCTTTGCACCGAGCTTTTCGGCCTGGGTTTCGGAATACTTGAAATCCGCAGGCAGCCTCATCGCCGTGAACTGGCTGCGCATCAGATCGAAGTAATCGACCGCGTCTTTTACGGCAAGATTTGTCCGCAGGTCCTCGACCGAAGCACGCATTATTGCATTGTCCTGCGAGCCGGGCAATGAACGATAAGCGGTAACTAGAATTTTCACTTTCTCCAGCGATTTCTCAATTTGCAGCTTGCTCACGCCGCTGACATTTTCGGGCGGTTTCAGGCCGATATCGAAACCCTGCGATTTCATATAGTCCCCGAAATCGCTGTCAGGAATAAGCCAGGCGTCGGGAAACGTAATTCGAAATCCATAAACGCTGTTCGTATAAGTTCGACCCGAAACAATCCCAAGTTCGCCGGTTTCCGTAATCATAGACTTTATCGGAACCGCATCGGGAACCTTCTTCGGCGTCGGCTTCGCGGTCTGAGCCGCAATGTAAATATTGAGGAACGCGATCAACAATCCAATTCTGGCAAAATAGTTCATAAACTTTTTCTAAACATTCGTTTTTTCCATGCGCGTTTGCCCTATTTCAATGGCGGTTGTCTAAGTAAAGAATGAGTTTAAGATTTATCCACTAAATCACACTAACCAACACGAATATCGGCAAATTTTGACCTTTTTTAGTGTAATTTCGCGTAATTTGGTGGATAAATCTTCATCAACGTTTTTCATATATCCTCACGCAGTAGGATTGTTTAAACCAATCTTATAGAAAAAATAATCCAAGCCGCGGCACGCCGTATTCTTCGCGGAGACGTTTCAAGAGCATCAGCCGAAACGTTTGCTCGTAAGCGTCTTTTTCCATTTCGGATTTGTACGCCTTTAGCTGCGCGGTCGTTTCCCTTTCTAAAGTCTTTAGATGCTTCTTATCCGAATTGGTTACCAACGCCTGATCGAGAAAATGTTCGATGTCGTTCAACGATTTATCGATCAGCTCGACGTCTTCGGTCAGATTTTCTTTTAACTCCTCTAATCGCGAAGCAGCACGCTCGAGGTCTTCGCGAAGCCGTTTGTTTTTCGATGCACGCAGCAATTCGATAGCTGTCCGTATATGTTTTTCAATTCCCTCGCGATCAAACGTTTGCTCCGATACTGCCGAGCTTTCTTCCTTCGTCCGCCCGACCTGCATCCCGAGCCATTCCTGATACTGTGCCTCGATCTCTTCACGGCAAAATAAAAGGCTTTTGATTGTTCGCGGCCCAGGATTTTTATCGAAAGTATCGAACACCGATTCGATGCCGCGCAGCACCACGTGCAGCGGAATGCCGCGTTCCTGCCAGCCCTCGATCATCGCCCAATCGATTGGCGAAAGCAGCAAATGCTTGCCCCGCCGCCGCACAAACGTGTCTTCGATCTCGGTGTAGTAATTGTAATAGTTCACAGGTGTTTTCATCCTAGACGAGGCTTTAATCTTAGTCAAAAGCCGCTTTTCACAACGTTAAATGCGGACGGGTCAGTTTGAAATTTCTCTGTGAACTTTGTGTCTTAGTCTTTGTGTCCTTGTATGTTCAAAAAAGCATCCAATTCGTATAGATTTGGATATAGAAAAGGAGAATGGCAGCTCGGTCGTGTGGAGGTTCTTTTGAAACCGTCACGAAGCAAGATGCGTCATTCTCCCC
>JBOGOW010000027.1:0-17254 GCA_050748285.1 Pyrinomonadaceae bacterium | reverse complement strand
TAAGCAACTACAACTTAAGAGGGGGGAAAAGATGAAAACACTACTTTTACTCGTGACATTCGGCCTTGCGGCAATCGGTTTAGTCGGGTGCGGCCAGGCGGGCAACGCCAATTCCATGAATCATAATTCTATGATGAAGAATTCAAATTCATCAATGAATATGAACGGGATGGATCATAATTCGATGCCGATGAACTCGAACATGCCGATGGATCATTCGGAAATGAAAAGCTCTCCGAATGCCGCAAGTCAGCCGTACGATTTGCAGTTTATCGATACGATGACCGTTCACCATAAAGGTGCCGTGGACATGGCAAAGATTGTTGAAGGAAAAACACAGAATCCCGATATCAAGAAGTTTGCCTCACAGATCATCGCCGATCAGGAAAAAGAGATCGGCCTAATGAAAGACTGGCGCGAGAAATGGTTCGCGGGCAAGCCGGCCGCAATAAACATGGAAATGCCGGGCATGATGGATTCCATGAAGATGGATATGGCAAAGCTTTCAAATTCCAAAGACAAAGAATTTGACCTCGCGTTTATCGACATGATGACCTCGCACCACGCCGGAGCCGTTTTAATGGCAAAAGAAGCCTTGAAGAAAAGCGAAAAGGGCGAGGTCAAAACGCTCGCTGGTCAGATAATCAAAGCTCAGGAGGCCGAGATCAAAATGATGGCCGACTGGAAAGCGAAGTGGGGAAAATGATTTTGCGGATAGTGAAATAAAGGCGGGACCGGCCAAAGTAAATCGTGATTCCGGTGAGTCAGAATGCGTTCCTGACGACGGGGAATTCGATCTTAGCGATGGGGAACGTGATTTTAGTCATGAGGAACGTGAGTTTTGCGTCAATGAATCTGATTTAAGCGACAAGGAACACGAGTTTAGCGAGAGGGAAAGCAAATTAGGTGAGGGGAGAAATGATCTTACTGAAGAAAACTATATTCCGAATGACCTGGAATGCTGTCTTGATCACATATATCAACGCCGATAACGCTGGGTCCCTTTTCCGAAGTTAATGTTAAACGCGATAATAAAATCAGCTCTTCAGAACCGGTTGATCGTCGTTGCGATCTCTGCCCTTTTGCTTGTCTGGGGCAGCTACGTGGCGTTCAATCTACCAGTCGATGTTTTTCCGGATCTGAATAAACCGACAATTACGGTTCTGACCGAAGCTAATGGGCTGGCGCCCGAGGAAGTCGAGACGCAGGTTTCCTATCCGATCGAGACGGTGATGAACGGCGTCCCGGGTGTTTCACGTGTTCGCTCGGTAAGCGGCGTCGGATTGTCCATTGTCTACGTAGAGTTCGAATGGGGGACGGATATTTATCGAAACCGGCAGTTGGTTTCGGAAAAGATAACGGAAGCCCGCGAACAATTGCCGCAGGGAGTCTCGCCGTTTCTCGCTCCCATCTCTTCTATAATGGGCGAGATCATGCTGGTTGCCGTTTCCAGCAAGGATGGGACGACCGACCCGTTGGAGCTAAGGACTTTGGCCGATTGGACTATCCGACCCAGGCTATTGACCATCACCGGCGTTTCTCAGGTCATCCCTATTGGCGGCGGCGTCAAACAGTATCAGGCCCTCGTATCGCCCGAGAAACTCAGACAATTTGGCGTCACAATCGAAGAAGTTTCGGTCGCTCTGGAAAAATCGAACATTAATTCCACTGGCGGCTTCGTCGATGCCCAATCGCAGGAATACCTTGTCAGAAACCTCGGCAGATTTTACTCGATCGACGAGCTAAAACAAACGGTTGTTGCTTACCGCAGCCGCACTCCGATTCGTCTCGGTGATGTCGCTGAAGTACAGTTTGGGGCCAAGATAAAGCGAGGCGAGGCTGGAACGAACGGCAAGCCAGCCGTTATTGTTTCCGTTCAAAAGCAGCCCGGAGCAAGTACTCAAGACCTGACGGAAAAGGTTGACGAGGCGGTAAGAGAACTGCAAAAAACACTTCCGCCGGATGTTGAGATCAACTCGAATCTCTTTCGACAAGCGAATTTTATCGACGCTTCGATCGGCAACGTTACCGAAGCACTGCGTGACGGTGCAATCCTCGTAGCGATTGTATTGTTCCTGTTCCTGCTCAATTTCCGGACCACGTTTATAACACTCACGGCGATTCCGCTTTCCTTCATCGTTACCTTTCTGATTCTCTACGCGTTTGGAATATCCGTGAACACGATGACTCTCGGCGGCCTCGCGGTTGCGATCGGTGAGTTGGTTGATGATGCGATTGTAGACATTGAGAACATCTTCCGACGGCTTGGCGAAAATCGACTCCTTGAAAATCCACGACCATCTCTTGAAGTGATCTACCATGCGTCGCTTGAGGTCCGGTCGTCCATCATATATGCGACGGTGATCGTCGCTCTCGTATTTATTCCGCTCTTCGCCTTGTCGGGTGTCGAAGGCAGATTGCTTGCTCCTCTCGGACTCGCATACATTACCGCTCTGGTCGCGTCATTGGTAGTCAGTTTGACCGTTACCCCCGTACTTGCTTCTTACCTTCTGCCGCAAATATTCAGACGCAAAGTTGCTAAGAAAGGTAACGGTTCCATTGAGATTGAAGATCAAACCGAAGATGATACTTCCATTTTGTCCAAATTATGGCGACGGTTTCGGTCTTCGTCGGCTGAAGAACATCAGGACAGCTTCTTAGTTCGCTGGCTGAAAAAATACGACAGCCAGCTTCTTCACTGGACTCTGCGCCATCCTTACAAAGTTATCGTTGGGGCTGCCCTTTTGTTTGTCATAACAATGGCGACACTTCCGCTCGTTGGGACTGCATTCCTGCCGGAGTTCAATGAGGGAACTTTGACGGTGAATGTTCAGGCTCAACCGGGAACATCACTAATCGAATCTAATCGCATCGGCCAAATTTCTGAGAAATTACTATTGGAGGTGCCCGAGGTTCTCTCGACCGGACGCCGTACGGGAAGGGCTGAACTCGACGAACACGCCGAAGGCGTTCACTATACCGAGATCGACGTGGACTTAAAGAAATCCGATCGCTCGCGTGATGAAATTCTCGCGGCTATCAGGGATAAACTAGCTGTAATCCCTGGCGTTTCTACAAATGTAGGACAACCCATATCGCATCGGTTAGATCATTTGCAGTCCGGCGTTCGGGCCCAGATCGCCGTCAAACTGTTTGGCGACGATTTGGCTACGCTGCGGTCAAAAGCTGAGGAGATCCGAAATACGATCCAAACCGTCGAGGGTGCCACGGACGTGTCTGTCGAAAGACAGGTTCTGATCCCGCAGGTGCGTTTTAATGTTGACCGGGTCAAAGCGGCGCAGTACGGGCTTCAGCCCGGCGAAGTTACGCGAACGTTAGAAACGGCACTGAATGGACGAACCGTGTCGCAAGCGATTGACGGAGCCCGGCGTTATGACGTTGTTGTCCGTTTTGATGAAGCGTCTCGCAACAGTCTGGATGCGCTCCAAAATGTCACTATCGATACGCCTCAGGGAACTCAGATTCCAATTTCGGCCGTAGCTTCTATTGAGAATTTTCCGGGACCGAACCAGATCCTACGAGAAGACACAAAACGTCGCATTGTAATCGGAGCAAACGTAGCCGGCCGCGATCTCGGCTCCGTGGTCGGTGACATTCAAAGCCGTGTCGCAACACAGGTCCAACTGCCAACGGGCTATTTCCTCGAGTACGGAGGTCAATTTCAGGCATCTCAGGAGGCAACGAGAACCCTGTCATTGCTTTCAATTTTTTCTCTGGTCGCGATCTTCTTTTTACTGATCAAGGCTCTCGGCGATTGGCGTGTAGCTCTGCAGGTGATGATAAACATCCCGCTCGCTTTGATCGGCGCTGTTTGGGCATTGCATCTTTCGGGCGGTGTGTTTTCAATCGCTACGATGGTGGGCTTTATCTCGCTGGTCGGTATTACATCGCGAAACGGGATTATGATGATCTCGCATTATCTTCACCTGATGAAAGAAGAAGGTGAGCAATTTACGGAAAAGATGATCGTCCGGGGAAGCCTGGAGAGGCTTGTTCCGGTGCTAATGACCGCGCTGACGGCCGGACTATCGCTAGTGCCATTCATCTTGGCCGCGGATGCTCCGGGAAAGGAGATATTGCATCCACTTGCGGTTGTGGTGCTGGGCGGGATTCTGACTTCAACCTTACTGGATCAGCTCGTAACTCCGGCCGTGTTTTACAAATTTGGCAAACCGAGCGCCGAGCGTATCATCGCCGAGTCAGCAGAAACCCCCGGGTTCCGCGATGATGGGAATCGAAACCGAGTCACTATGCCTCCCGGTTCTGGCCTTCCGAAATCGATTTGAGGGACCCGGAGGTCGATGCGCGTGTATTTTCACGCAATAGAGGTGTAAGCGGCCACCATTGCATTTATTATTCAAATATGGACATTTTTAAACAATTGATCGACAGCAGCGCTTTTTCGGCAGTGATATTAATCCGATTAACAGTCGGACTTGTCTTTCTATCCGAAGGCATACAGAAGTTCCTGTATCCGGCCGAGATCGGTGCGGGACGGTTTGCAAAGATCGGGTTGCCGTCGCCAGAGATGCTCGGGCCGTTTGTGGGGACGGTCGAGATGGTGTGCGCGGTTTTGGTCGTACTCGGTTTGGCTACGCGGCTGGCAGTCATTCCGCTTATCGTCATTATGCTGGTCGCCATTTCCTCGACTAAGATTCCGATATTTCTGGATAAGGAGTTTTGGTCGATGGCACACGAGTCGCGGACGGATTTTGCGATGCTCTTCAGCTCGATCTTTCTACTCATCGTTGGCGCGGGGCCCGGTCGGTCGATGCGCGGCTGGCATACATCCGGCCTGGTTCCTAATGAACGGAAGAATGACTGAATCCGAAAAACGAACGAGCGATGTAGAGCGCCGCTTATCTTTTGGCGAGGCGTTCCGTTTCTGGCTAAAACTCGGGTTTATTTCGTTCGGCGGCCCGGCGGGACAGATCGCCATTATGCACCGCGAACTCGTCGAGCGCCGGCGATGGCTGTCGGAAGAAAGATTTTTACACGCGCTCAATTATTGTATGCTGCTGCCCGGACCGGAGGCGCAGCAACTCGCCATTTATATCGGTTGGCTGATGCACCGCACCTGGGGCGGCATTGTCGCCGGGGCGTTTTTTGTCATTCCTTCGATTTTCGTTTTGCTTACGCTTTCTTACATTTACACGGCTTACGGAAATGTGCCTATAGTTTTAGGTGTGCTATCCGGCTTTAAGCCCGTCGTGGTCGCCATCGTCGTTGAAGCCGTGTTGAAAATCGGCGGCAAGGCTTTACGAAGGCAAGCTCATTTTCTTATCGCCGCCGCGTCGTTCGTTGCAATCTATTTTCTGCACGTTCCTTTCCCCCTTATCATTCTCGCGGCAGGTCTGATCGGTTTGGTGGGAGCGCGTTACGCGCCCGATGTCTTTAACGCCGCGCCGCCCGTTGCCCGGCACGTGAATACTGAAACGGAAGTTAAAAATCAGTCGACCACCGAGTTGCCACTAGTCATTGATGACCACTCGCCGCCGCCCGCTCATACATTGCCAAGCCGCGTTCGCGTTTTGAAAATACTCGCGGTCGGTTTGACTCTTTGGGTGTTGCCGTTTCTGGCGCTCGTCGCCTGGCGCGGTTTCGACAGTCTGCACACGCAGGAATATCGTTTTTTCACACAAGCCGCGCTCGTCACTTTCGGCGGTGCTTACGCCGTGCTGGCTTACGTGACTCAAGCTTTAACCACGTCTCCTTACAATTGGCTGACGCAGACACAGGCGGTTGACGGTTTAGCGCTGGCTGAAACCACGCCGGGTCCTCTGATTATGGTCTTACAGTTCGTGGGCTTTATGGCGGGCTGGAACAATCCGCAGGATATGGGTCAAATGGCAAGCGCCGTCACAGGCGCCCTTTTAACGACCTACGTTACTTTTCTGCCGTCTTTTATCTTTATCTTCCTTGGAGCGCCATACATTGAAGTCCTGCGCGGCAACAAAAATCTTGCGGGAGCATTGTCGGGTGTGACGGCGGCTATTGTCGGTGTCATTCTAAATCTCGCCTTAGTTTTCGGCGCGGCGGTCATCTTCTCGCAGGGATTGACCATCAGCGCCGATTGGTTTGCCGCTGGTCTGGGCATTGCGGCATTTGTCGCGCTCTATCGTTTTAAGGCGGACGTCCTGTCAGTAGTTTTGGCTGGCGGCGTGATTGGCTTCTTGCGAATGTTTTTCTTCGGGTAAACTCGCTGACGGTGACAAATTATGACGGTAAATTATTCAAAACTGGACGAAAACTCTATCGACCCGATCTGCGGAATGACGGTCGATCCGAAAAGCGCCGCCGGAAGTCTTAATCAGGAAGGGAAAACATATTATTTCTGCTCGGCTGGCTGCATGCAGAAATTTATAGCTCAAACGCAGGGCGCGTCCGAGAGCGGTTTTGTTGCGATCGGCCGCGAAAAAAAAGAAGCCGTCTCCCATGGCGAAATGGCCGCGACACCTGGTGGCGAGTTCATCGACCCAGTCTGCGGAATGTCAGTGGAGGGAGAAACCGCTGCCGGAAAATATGATTTCGAGGGCGAAACATTCTACTTTTGCTCTGAAGGGTGCCTGAATAAATTCAAACAGAATCCGGCAAACTTCCGGTCAGAACCGGAAGCGGTAGCGACCGGGTTTCCTGAATCCGCAATCCGCGATCCGCAATCGGCAATCGAATATACGTGTCCCATGCACCCGGAAATCGTCCAGATCGGCCCGGGAAGCTGCCCGATTTGCGGCATGGCATTGGAGCCGAGAGTTATGACTCTCAACGATGGCCCCGACCCGGAGTATACCGACATGAAACGGCGATTCCGGATCTCCGCCATATTGACGATTCCGGTCTTTGCACTCGCGATGGCGGAGATGTTGCCGAATTTTCATGACGTTATCTCACCGACAACCTCGATTTGGGTTCAGTTTATTTTAGCGACGCCGGTAGTCCTCTGGGGAGGATTTCCGTTTTTCCAGAGAGCATGGGCGTCTGTAAAAAATGTAAGCCCTAATATGTTTACGCTGATCGCCATCGGAACGGGAGCGGCCTATTTTTTCAGTCTATTTGCTTTGTTTCTGCCAAACCTTTTCCCTGCCTCGATGCGAGGCGTACATACCGGACTAATCGCGGCCTATTTTGAGGCGGCGGCTGTGATCACTACACTCGTGCTTCTCGGACAGGTCCTGGAACTGAGAGCCAGGAGTCAGACTTCGAGTGCTATCAAAGAGTTGCTCGGACTAGCTCCGGAAACGGCGATCGTCGTTTTTGACGACGGCACCGAGGCGGAAATTCCTATTAAGGACGTGCAGATCGGAGCGAGTTTAAGAGTTAAGGCTAACGAAAAAATCCCGACCGACGGCTCGATCTTGGAAGGAGACACCTCGGTCGATGAATCGATGGTGACCGGCGAGTCGATCCCGGCAGAGAAGACAATCGGCGATAAGGTTATAGGAGGGACGATCAACGGACGACGCGGTTTCGTTATGACGGCGGAGAAGGTCGGCAGCGACACGCTTCTCGCTCAGATCGTCCGGATGGTTGGCGAAGCTCAGCGTTCGCGTGCCCCGATCCAGCGCCTCGTGGATATTGTTTCGGGCTATTTTGTTCCTGCAGTTATTGTTGTGGCGATCATCGCCTTCGTCGTTTGGCTCATCTTTGGCAGTTTTGCTTACGCCATGGTAGCTGCCGTCTCGGTACTTATCATTGCCTGCCCGTGTGCGCTGGGACTTGCGACGCCGATGTCGATCATGGTCGGTGCGGGACACGGCGCCCGGCATGGCGTTTTGGTTAAGAAAGCTGAAGCTCTCGAAATTTTGGAAAAGGTCAATTCAATAGTTGTCGATAAAACCGGGACCTTAACCGAAGGGAAGCCCCGCCTCCAAAGCATCGTTACGGATTACGGGTCACAAATAACGGACGATGAATTACTGCGACTTGCCGCCAGCCTTGAAAAGTCGAGCGAGCATCCGCTGGCGGAAGCGATTATCAAAGGAGCTGGTGATCGAAACATCGAATTAGCAAAGGTCGAGGATTTCGAATCGGTAACGGGCAAAGGTATCATCGGAGCGATCGACGGAAAGAGGGTTTTACTCGGCAATGCGAAACTGATGACCGAAAACGGGATCGATTTCCCGGAGGACGGGAAAGCCGATGTGCTTCGCACAGAAGGTCAAACCGTTATGTTCATTGCCATAGACAGTAAGCCGGCCGGGCTTGTCGGCGTGGCTGACACTATAAAAGAATCGGCTAAAGAGGCGATCAACGAACTGCACAAGCAGAACATCGAAGTCGTCATGATGACGGGCGACAATGCGATCACGGCCGATGCGGTAGCTAAAAAGCTAGGTATAGATAAAGTCTTCGCCGACGTTCTGCCAGAACAAAAAGCGCAAAAGATCAAGGAACTTCAGGCACGGGGAAAAATAGTCGCAATGGCCGGTGACGGCGTGAACGATGCACCCGCTCTCGCCCAAGCTCAGGTGGGAATCGCAATGGGGACCGGAACCGATGTGGCAATGGAAAGCGCGGACATTACACTTCTGAAGGGCGATCTTCGCGGGATACTGCGGGCGAAGAAACTAAGTGAGGCCACGATGAAAAACATCCGTCAGAACTTGTTCTTCGCCTTCATCTACAACCTCGTCGGCGTTCCAATCGCCGCAGGTGTATTGTTTCCAGTTTTCGAATTGTTGTTGAGTCCTATGATTGCAAGTGCCGCGATGACGTTTAGCTCCGTCTCCGTTATTGTCAACGCGTTACGTTTGCGGAATTTAAAACTTTGAGAAGCATGAAGAGTGAAACCTATATACCGGCACTGGGTTACGATTGGCTAACGCCGTTTTATGATACGGTCGTTCGCTTCACGACGCGGGAGGCAGAATTCAAAGCCGCTTTGATGGAGCAGGCAAAAATTGCCGTCGATCACCGAGTTCTAGATCTTGGTTGCGGAACGGGCACACTTGCAATATTCCTCAAACAACATAATCGGCACGCGGAAATTATTGGGATTGATGGCGACGCTAAAATACTAGAGATAGCGAAGGCAAAAGCAAAAGCCACGGTATCGGACATCCAGTTTCATAAGGGCTTATCCTTCGATCTGCCGTATGCGGACTGTTCATTTGATCTGGTTCTTTCGAGTTTGTTCTTTCATCATCTAACCAAAGAGAACAAGCTAAAAACCATGAGTGAGGTTAAACGGATACTGAGGCCGACTGGAGAGTTTCACGTCGCCGATTGGGGCGAAGCCTCTAATTTCATGATGCGGGTCGCGTCAAAGGGAATCGAGATGCTCGACGGTTTCGAGACGACGCGGGATAATTTTAACGGCGTTCTGCCTCAACTAATTTCAGAATCTGGTTTTGAGTACGTTGTGGAGACCGATTCGTTCGATACTGTATTCGGTACACTTCGACTTCATCGATCTCAGAAACCATCAAGCTTTGAGGATAAATGAAAACAAAGATCATCATTTTTACGGCGGCCATAGCACTCACGGCCATGTCAGTTTTGGCACACGACCTATTCCTGAAACCGGACAGTTACTTTGCCAAAATCAATCAGAAAGTGTCGATCAGTGTAATGAACGGCACGTTTCAGGAAAGCGAAGGTGCGGTGAATTTCGCACGCGTGACCGATGTGAGCGTGGTTTCACCGTCCGGCGCTCGGACGAATCCGAAAGAAACGGATTTTACAAAGAACGAAACTACAGCCTTTCTAAATTTTGTCCCGACCGAGGCCGGCAATTATGTTGTCGGTATTTCGACGATGTGGCGCGAAAACACTTTGAAAGCGGCGGCATTCAACGAGTATCTCCCCGCCGAGGGCATTCCCGACATTTTAGAGAATCGCAAGCGTGACGGCGAACTGGACAAAGACGCCACCTACCGCTATTCAAAATATGTAAAGACCATTCTTCAGGTCGGCGATAAGAGAACGGACAGCTATAAAACCAGCTTAGGGTATGCGGTCGAGATGTTGCCGCAGAGTAATCCATATAATGTAAAGGTCGGCCGTACGATCGAGATTGCTTGCCTTAAAGACGGAAAACCGCTCGTCGGCCAGACCGTCGTCACCGGAAACGAAGCAGACGGAAAACTCGCGACCGAAAAAAGCGTCCGCAGCGACGAAAAAGGCATCATCAAGATCAAACTCGACCGCGCCGGAAAGTGGTACGCGAAATTCATAAATATGGTCAAAGTTGCCGACCCGAAGCTTAATTACGAATCTAAATGGGCAACGCTGACCTTTGAAATCAGGAAATGAGGGAAACAATATGAAAAAACAAACGATCTTTGGGCTCTTCTTATCGCTGGTATTGGTGGCGTCTCTATTCGCGCACGACCTGTTTCTTAAAACAGACAGCTTTTTTCTGCAGCCAAACTCTAAATTTACTGTCAAAGTGATGAACGGAACATTTCTCGCGAGCGAGGGAGCCGTCTCTTTTGCACGTCTGAATGACGTTAGCGTAGTTTCGGACGGCAAACGTACGCATCCCGTGGAAGCCGATTTCACTAAGGATGAAACGACTGCGTTTTTGAATTTAACAACCGGTGCTGCGGGAACTTATGTCGTCGGGCTTTCAACTAAACCTCGCGAGATCGCGCTCAAGGCCGCTGACTTCAATGAGTATCTTCGAGAGGATGGACTGCCTGACACGCTCGAAGAACGGCGCAAGACCGGCGAATTGGAAAAGGACGCGAAAGAGCGTTATGCGAAACACGTCAAGGCTATTCTGCAAGTAGGAACGCGCAGAAGCGACGACTATAAGTCGGTTCTGGGATACTCGGTAGAGCTTGTTCCACAGCAAAATCCGTACAATTTGAAGAAAGGAATGTCTATCGACATTCTTTGCCTGAAGGATGGGAAGCCTCTCACCAATCAAGTCGTCCTGGCCGGGCGTGAGCATAACGGAAAACTCGTATCCGTACCTGAGCTTCGAAGCGATGACGAAGGAATGATCAAAGTCCGTCTTGATGGAGTGGGCAAGTGGTACGTCAAGTTCATAAACATGACGAAACTCGCCGACCCTGCTCTCAACTACGAATCCAAATGGACAACCTTAACTTTTGAAATTAGGTAGCCACTAGAAAGTCAGAATTATGTCAATCCAAACGATCACAGTGATGATCATAGTTCTGGGAGCTGTGCTCTACGGCATACGAGCGCTAGTGCGCAAGAAGCGAGCCTTCAAACCAGGTTGCGGCAATGACTGCGGTTGTCACTGAGCTGCGTTCCACATTGGCTATAGCTTTACGGTGCGATCGAGCCCATGCGAGACGATGTTTTAGCAGCCTTTTCGACCGACTCTAAGACCCAGCGAGAAAGCCGCTCATCCGGTAAAAGTGCCTGACCGGTCATCGTGTAGGTAAGGCCTTCGAGGCGTTTTTTGACGCCTTCTTCGATCCCACCGTACGAGAGTAGAAGGGGAACAACCAGTGCATTATTTCCTTCGTTAGAAGCACGTCGCACAACGCGACGCAATTCTTCAGCCGCTTGCGATCGTAACGGTTCCGGTGCATCGTCCCTTACGGTTAGATACTCAATTCGTTTGAATTTGCTCTCGCCGCTCATCAACTTAACCAGCTGACGCATATCCGAAAGCCACAGGTTATTTTCATCATCCGAGACAGGCCCGTGTGCGACAACCACGACAACTTCCTTCTTTGGCTCGCGGCTGATGCTTTTTGCACGAGAAAGGAGAATCTCCGCAACGAGTGGATGACTGTTGAGAGCCGGCAACATTCGAATTGGTACCGTACTGTTTACCGGAGTCGTCGGATCAATTGACTGGTCTGAACCGTGACCGGAGTGGCCCATTCCATGCCCATGATCCATCTTTGCAAAGATGGCGAGGTCCGCGGGAGCCTGGTGTCTTAGCCCTAGCAGGAATTCGGTTGAAGTAATGACCGAGCTGTTTGATGAGATAAAAAGGGGCACAGTGAGTACGTCGGTTGAACCCCGAGCAACGAGTTTATCTATTGCTTGTTGGATGCTACGTTTACTCGCCATGCCGAAAGCGACCTCGACGGGCATCGTTTGATTCACTACAGCCGCGACCTTCATTACTTCGGCGTTCCAAGTCGGCTTTCCACCGTGAGCAAGCAGCAAAACGCCCGTTTTAATCGTAACGTTCTTTGGGTTACTTTTGTTATCAGCGTCTTGTGCCAGCGCAGAGATCACGCCTATTGCAGCGATCAATAGTATTACTTGTATTCTTTTCATTATTTGGTCCATCATGCTTTGGTCTTAAACCATTTTTCCTACGATTCAGAAAATCTTAATGCAAATGAAAATCATTTTCAAGAAGGTATTTTACGGCGACGGGAATTAGGAGTCAACACACGTCATCGAAAATCTATACACCGGACGACGAGCCCGAAAATGCAGGCAGTTTCGAGGTCCGCTGCGCCCAAGACATGATAGATTGGCTCGCCGTTAGAGTCGTAAAAAGTTAAGGATGGATACTCCCCGTTCCGTACAGCACAACACAAGACTTCGTTTATGCTATCTCTCTAGGTCTTATTTCTTGTTGGGGGATCAATGTTAGAAAGTGCACTTTTCCACGGGAGTAGTCCCGGAAGGTTACACGTTATCTCATTTGCATATTAAGTTCCCGGCGGAACGGTATTTGATGTGAATCGGTAAATAAAGCTCTGTCCTTTGTATCTGATCTCTAAGGCAAATTGCCTACGAGGATTCTCAGATCGCCGTACGACCAAAATTGCAGATGGGCCGTCTCGCCTAGCCTCGGTAGGCAGTGATTTCACGCGCGTCCGTAGGATCTCAGATCTCACACTCGGCCACATGCTTTTCCCCCACCGATTCATTGCAACGTTGCTAAATATCACGACTGGTTGTCCGTTTACAAAGACCATTCCAAGGCGATACATCCCCGGTTCTAAAACTTTACCATCGACGATTGTTTTTGTGTCAAGATGAAATTCTCCATCTCTATCTATCTTGACCTGTTTTTCATGCTGGGCAATTATATTTGGTGGGAAGACAAGGACCGCCGCAGCCACAAACAAAATGTATATAAATATCCGCATAACATCACCTTTTTTATTTACTTCTTTACCGCTTAATGCCTTTGTGGCAAAAAAGCATTGACTCGTTCCACTGTCAGTGATGCTAATTTAGTGCCACTGTCAGAGCTGCTTTGCTAATAGGAGAATGCGGGTACCTTCGGTGGCCATTTTCGATGCGATGCGAATAATCCACAACTCCTTTCTGGTTAAAAGAGACATTTTTACGGAGCCTTGCGAAGTCTCCGAATCAAGGTAATGAACATTCATTTTGAAAATCGATGGCGAGCATTCGCGCAGAGTGCGTAAAATTTCGCAGTCGAAACACTTTTGTTCCCTAATGATGCGATGAAATTGTCTCTAAAATGAAGTGTTTGCCTGAGAAATAGGGTGTGGGTGATTGGCACGATGCTTGCTACATACAATATTGTTTGGCGTTATCTCTTGACAGAAAGTTGGTTAATACAATAACTTCGTGAATACAGTGAAAAACTGGCTTACATCGTGTCTCATTATTTTCGCACTCGCTGGCGGCATAGCGGCGGGAATGCCTTTTCGTTCTGAAAAGATGGAAATGATGGACTGTTGTCCCAAGGCAACGAGTAATGACTCCTCGCCAGTGGCATCCATGGCTCGACTTTGCTGTGCTTTGAATTGTTCAGATTCCGCTCCTACTTCGTCCGGCTTCACGTACAATGTATCGCCATCGTCGGTGACAATCAATGCTTCGATCTCAGCTCAAATCGCTGAGATGTTCAAGGTGGACCGTTATGTGCCTTCAAAACCACCCACATATGAAAAACCGGTGGTTTCGCAATCATTCCAACCAAAATACCTCCAACACCATAGTTTCCTGATTTAGTTCTCCAGGGATTAGTGCGCCTTTTTGCGGAGTTTTCCGTATCGAGGTAAATCCGTCTCAATAGGCCGTAGTGTCTCTTGGTGACGCTTCGTGCGACGTTTTTATTTAATTCAAAGGAGAGAAAATGAGGAAAATCTTTGTAACTGTTGCTTTTGCATCACTTATCGGTTCGGTTTTACATGGTTTTGCGTGTAGCTCCGGTTCGACATCGACCGCAATCAATCCGATATCAGGTCAGGTTATCAAAACCGGACCCGTTGGCAATTTAACAGTGACGCTCACGAGCGAAACCGGGAAGCTCAAAAATGGCGATCAGGAATTCATGATCGTTTTTACGGATGGATCCGGAAAGGCCGTTGATGTCGGCTCGGCCGCGATCAACTTCCAAATGCCCGCAATGGGGTCGATGTCCGCGATGAACGAGGGAGCGACATTGACGACGACGGGTACTCCCGGTGTTTATAAGGGCAAAGTGAAAATCCCAATGGCCGGTGATTGGCAGGCACAGATCACATTTGAAGGCCCGGCTGGAAGCGGAAAAACCGCAATTCCTATATCGACTCAATAAGGGCTGTAACGTTATCGATTGACAACGAGTGGCTAGAATTTTAAGCCTTCGCAGGTCGAGGAAAATGAAATGATTAACTGGCTTATCGAATGGTCGTTAAAAAATCGGGCAATCGTCATAGTGTTTTTTATTGCGTTGGCTGGAGCGGGCTACTGGGCGCTTCTTCGAACACCAATAGATGCGATCCCCGACCTTTCGGACAATCAGGTGATCGTCTTCACCGACTGGATGGGACGGTCACCGCAGGAAGTAGAGGATCAGGTAACTTATCCGCTTGTTACAAATCTGCAAGGTTTGCCGGGCGTGCGGGTCGTGCGGGCGAGCTCGGCGTTCGGCTTTTCGATGATCAATATCATCTTTGAGGATAACGTTGATCTTTACTGGGCAAGAACACGAGTTCTGGAACGTCTCAATCTGGTAACAAAACAAATGCCTGAGGGGGTGGTTCCGACCCTGGGACCGGATGCGACAGGAGTTGGACAGGTATTTTGGTACACCCTCGAAAGCGATTCGATGAGCCTGCGAGACTTGCGAACGGTTCAGGACTGGTTCGTTCGTTATCAACTAAATTCTGTGCCGGGTGTTGCCGAAGTTGCTGGTGTCGGAGGTTATGTTCAGCAATATCAGGTCGATGTTAACCCGGATAAATTGCGAAGTTACGGTATGCCTCTATCGATGGTGGTTGAGGCTGTCCAGCGTTCAAACAACAACGTTGGCGGCAATGTCGTCGAGCAGTCTGGACAATGGGCGGTAGTGCGCGGCGTCGGCCTCATTGAATCTACAGCGGACGTGGAGAATATAGTTATAGGCGCCAAAAACGGTACGCCGATCTATGTCAAGAATGTCGCTGAGGTGCAATTGGGTAACGCGTTCCGCACCGGTGCATTGGATAAGAATGGCAAGGAAGCCGTCGGAGGGGTCGTCATCGCCCGGTACGGCGTTAACACGCTCGAAGTTATCGACGGCATCAAAAAGAAGATCGAAGAATTAAAAGTTGGTCTGCCGAAGGGCGTTTCCCTAGTACCCTTCTACGACCGCACGTTGCTTATAAACCGTGCAACAGACACGCTTAAACATACTTTAATAGAAGAACTTATTCTGGTGACCCTAGTTTGCATAGTTTTTCTCTTGAATTTCCGGTCAATCCTAATCGTCACAATTCCGCTTCCCCTTGCCGTTCTTTCGGCGTTCTTATTTATGTACTTCATGGACATCAGTTCGAATCTGATGTCATTGTCCGGGATCGCGATTGCTATCGGTGTACTGGTAGACGCTGGAATTGTTGTGACCGAAAATGCTATTCGTTACATCGAGAAGAATGAGATTGACACAAAAGACCGCCGAAAGGTCTTGGAAACGGTTTTAGCTTCGACCAAGCTTGTTGGACGACCCACGTTTTTCTCAATGGCCATTATTATCCTTGCTTTTCTGCCAATCTTCGCTTTGACGGGGCAAGAGGGAAAACTCTTCCACCCGCTGGCGTTTACCAAAACTTTTGCAATGGTCGGTTCGAGTGTTATTGCGGTTACCCTGGTACCCGTTTTGTGCAGCTATTTCCTGGGCGGAAAGGTTCGCTCGGAAATATCGAATCCGATCATGAGTTTTCTCGGGACGCTGTACAAACCTGCTCTGCTTTGGGCCTTGCGCCATCGGCTTGCAACGATGTCGATCGCGTTCGCATTGTTTGTCGGAGCGGTCTTTCTTGTGTCCGGCATTGGCAAGGAATTTATGCCGCCGCTCAATGAGGGTGACCTAATGTATATGCCGGTGACTGATCCTGGAATATCCATTGATGAAGCCGTCAAGATGATGAGTAAGCAGGACGAGATACTTAAAAGCTTTCCCGAGGTCGAATGGGCCGTCGGTAAGGCCGGACGTGCCGATACCTCGACGGATCCATCGGGTGCAAACATGAACGAGACCATCATCCATCTGAAACCGCATGAAACATGGCGAAGGGGTATGACCCGCGAATCACTGATCTCGGAACTGGATGCGGCGCTGAAAATGCCGGGCGTATCGAATATCTGGACGCAACCGATAGTCAATCGCATCGATATGCTCACGACCGGAATTCGTTCGCAGGTAGGCATAAAAATATTTGGTTCCGATTTGAAGATGCTACAGGAGGTGTCCCGGCAAATCGCCGATGTGGCCAAAACCGTCCCCGGAGCGGTAGATGTTTACCCCGAGCAGATCACAGGAACGCCGTATATCGATATCAACATTAACCGTCAGGCGGCCGCACGATACGGCATCGAGGTCGGCACTATACAGGACATTATCGAAAAAGGTATCGGTGAGACAAATCTTTCGGTGACGATCGAAGGGCGGAGGCGATTTCCCGTCCGGGTGCGTTATGCACCGGAATTTAGGAAAAGTCCGGAGGCTATAGGACAAATACCTATTGTGACGGCAGATGGAAAAGCGATCCCCCTTTCCTCGGTCGCCAGTATCAGCACGCTCGCGGGTGCGTCAATGATATCGAGCGAAAACGGGCTCCTTCGCGGATTGGTCCTGCTCAATGTTCGGGGGCGTGATGTCGGATCGTTCGTTGACGAAGCGAATAAGGCGATCGTCGCACAAGTCCAGCTTCCGGGCGGCTATTACATCAACTGGAGCGGCCAATACGAGAATCAGGAACGCGCCCGCGGGCGCCTGCTGATTGTCCTGCCGATCGTTTTGTTTGTAATTTTCGGCGTACTTTACCTGACCTATAATTCCGCAGTCGAAGCGGCTCACGTCCTTTTAGCCGTCGCGTTTGCACTGACTGGCGGGGTCTATCTG
>JBOGOW010000026.1:0-17424 GCA_050748285.1 Pyrinomonadaceae bacterium | reverse complement strand
GTCGGAAAGACGCGAAAAAAAAAGATTTGTGTCTATCTGTGTGATCTGTGGCAAAAAATTCTTCCGCCCGCCGCGACCCGATACCGCCCTTGCTCACGCGCGGGCTTTTGCAAAGTCGGAAAGACGCGAAAAAAAAAGATTTGTGTCTATCTGTGTGATCTGTGGCAAAAAATTCTTCCGCCCGCCGCGACCCGATACCGCCCTTGCTCACGCGCGGGCTTTTGCAATACTCCGGTTGCAATCGCTTCCGGTGCAGAGTTGTCTGAGCGGGGTGAATTTCGCATCGCATCCTGTTAGAGATACAATCCATATTTTGCGGAAATTATTTGTGAGATATGGATATTTATTTTGAGCTTGTGCGTGATGGCGAGGGTGTCCGGGTGGCCTGTGAGGAGCTTGGGCGGGAAGCGTTTTTGGGGTTGGATACCGAGACGACCGAGCTTGACCCATATAAGGGCGATATTCGGCTTGTGCAGCTAAGCAACGGGCGGAAGACGTTCGTTTTCGATATGCTGCCGTTTCGCGAGAATGGCGGTCTGCGTGAAAATGGCGATCTTGCCCCTTTGCGCAGCCTGATCGAATCGGACGCGCAGACGAAGATCCTGCACAATGCGAAATTCGACGCCAAATGGTTACGACATCATCTTGGGTGTGAGATCGGGAATGTTTTCGACACGTATCTCGCGAGCCAGTTGATCGCCGCGGGCGACGGCGAACGTCGGCACGGCTTGGCCGATGTTGCTCAATTTTTCACGGGAACGACGCTTGATAAGACGGAGCAGGTCAGCGATTGGAACGCCGCCGAGCTTTCGAGTTCGCAGGTGGAATACGCCGCACGCGACGCCGCAATACTTCCACAGATAAAAGAAAAACTCGATGAGCGATTAAAGAATGACGAACTTGAACGCGTTGCCAAATTGGAGTTCGAGTGCGTGATGCCGATCGCCGAAATGGAGCTGAACGGTTTTGCGGTCGATCAGGAAATGTGGCGCGCGCGGCTTGCGACTGTAAAAACAGCGCAGGCGAAAGCCGCCGATGAACTGCAGGAGATGCTCTCGGCCGGCGTGCAGCAAGCGTCTCTATTTGGGCGTTCGGAGATAAATCTAGATTCGCAGCAACAGGTGACGGCGGCGCTTTCAAACCTCGGAATTCCCGTGCCGGAAACGACGCGTGCGTGGCAGCTTCAGCCGCTGGCCGAAGAATATCCGGTTGTCGCAAAGCTACTCGAATATCGCGGCGTGCAGAAACAAATGACGAGTTTTGGCGAGAATTTTCTTGAGTTCGTCGAACCGAAAACAGGCCGCCTTCATGCAGATTTTCGCCAGATCGGCGCTCCTACGGGACGATTTTCGTGCTCGAACCCGAACCTTCAGCAGGTCCCGCACGACGCCGAATATCGAAGTTGTTTTCTCGCTCCCGAAGGCCGCAAACTCGTAATCGGCGATTATTCGCAGATAGAGCTGCGCATTCTCGCGGAGTTTTCCGGCGACGAAAAATTTATCGAGGCGTTTATTTCCGGTGCAGACTTTCACAAGATAACAGCGTCGCAGGTTTTCAATGTAAAGCCCGACGACGTAACGGACGACCAGCGTTCGTTTGCAAAGCGACTGAATTTCGGCATCGTTTACGGCGTCGGCGCGTCTAGGTTTGGAATGATGACCGGCCTTTCGCAGACGGAAGCCGAGAACACGATGCGGCGATATTTTTCAACCTTCCGAAAGCTAGATGCTTATCTGCGCGATTCGGCAAGCCGTGTTACATCGGAGCGCACGGCACGCACCGCGTCGGGGCGAATGCTGAGACTTCGCTTTGATGAGAACGACCGGCAGGCCGTCGGGGCCGCACGACGTTACGGCGTAAATATGCCGATCCAGGGAACCTCAGCTGACATTCTAAAGATCGCGCTCCGGAGGCTGCACAATGCCTTTAGCGGTTCGACCGCGCGGCTTGTGAACATCGTCCACGACGAGGTGATCATCGAATGCGACGACAGCGAATGTCAAGGCGCCTCAATGGTGCTAGGCCAATTGATGTCCGAAGCCGGCGGCGAATACATCACGAGCCTTCCGGTAAAGGTCGATACCTGCGTTTCGGAATCGTGGGTGAAGTACTAGTTTTTATGTGCGGCATCGGAAAGAAGCAAAAGGTTCGCGAGCATTTGAAGCTGGTCTTTCGTAAACGTAAAGGTTTCTCGCCCGAGTTCGAATCTAACATTCGAATTCGAGGCGATCTTTGACAGATCTTCACGCGAGATATTGAAATTCAGATATTCCATATTGTCACGTGTTCGCGCGACATAGCGTGAATCGCCGAGGTCTAGTATTTCGTCGGGCAGAAATACTCGGAACGAATGTGCAGTGCCGAACCGCGGCTTTTTGGAAAGCACCCAGAAGGTAAGCTGTATTTCTTTGGGCTTATGTTCAAGAGAGTCGCCCGCATAGAAAAATCCTGCGGCAAAATTCATCGCCTGGATGTCGGCTTTTCGTGCGTCCGATTCAGTAAAGTTTTCGGAAACGGCCATCAACTTTGACATATTTGACGCGGCATCGTGGCTAAGCGTGATGTTGTTTTCGGCTCGCAGGGCGCGCATCTGCTGCCGTATTTCGACATTCGACTTCGACTGTGAGAACGCAGGAACACCGACGAAAATGATCGCAATCGCGACGGACAGAATAAATTTCATGGCTGGTTGTAGGGAACTCAGGAAGGAACAAAAAAACCGCGCTTACCATAGGAAGCACGGTTCAATTATCTCATATCGTCGGCCGGTAATGCGAAAGAAAATTTTAGTTCGCGGTGGCCTCGGCCTGCGGTGCGGTGTTTGCGATATAAAGTATTCGCGTACAGCTTTCGCAGGTGATGATCTTGTCGCCGCGTTTTACTTCGAGCGCCATCTGCGGGCGAAGCGACATAAAGCAGGCCGAGCACGAACCGTTTACTACCTCGGCGACGGCGATTCCGTCGCGGCTGCGCTGTGCGAGCCGATTGTAAACCGAGGCAAGCTGTGCCGGAAGCGTTTTGAAGACCTCATCGCGTTTTGCTGTCTCGCTTTCAAATTCTGTTTTCGCACTCTTAACTTCTGCATCGAAAGCCGTCAATGCGGCATCGCGTTTTGCGTCGTGGCTGTTGATCTCGTCGGCGCGCGATTCTAATTCTGTATCCACTTCCTCGCTGGCCGTCATTTTTTCGACGATCTGATTTTCGAATGCCGCGATCTGTTTTTGCAGCGCATCGGTTTCGCGCATTGCGGTTTCATATTCTTTTTGATTTTGCGCGTGTTTTAGATTGCGGTCGGCGCGTTCGAGATAGGTTTTATTCTCGGCGATCTGTTTTTCAAGTTCGGCGCGTTCCGCATTGAGCTTATCGCGGCGATTTTTTACTTCTGAAATAGAAGAAGCGTGCTGTTCAAACTCTTGTTCGATCTCGGCACGCTTCGTTTCAGCAGTTTCGATTATTTCTTTCAATCGTCGGATATTTGTATCCGTGATCTGCAAATCTATTAATTTCTCAAGTTCTAACTTCACCCTTTTGAAAGTCTCCTCAATATTTCTGAAGTAACGATTAGTTTACCGATTTCGAGATGAAATACAAAACGGCCATCAGCCAAGCAGAACATCAAACTGCGCACCTATCATCTTATTTTCAAATTCACCGTTTATTTGATCGTCGCGGACCATTAGCCAAAGTCCTTTTTCATTAGAGGCTCTGAGCATAAGCTCGACGTTCGCTTTCGGAATCCCAAAATGCGTAATTCGCGCAAATGCCAATGCCCCCAGACGCATAAAGCCGTCGTTTGGCGTTCTCGTCCAACCGGCTTCGACAGTCATACATCTCACTCCACAACGAAGTCGAAGCAGCGAACCGACGAGATTTGCTCCGCGATGTTGAAAGTTGTGCGGTGCTTCGCGTTCAACGCGGATTTTGTGTTGCCGAAGATCGTCTTTCAGCGCCATCGCGATCATCGCATCAAAAAAGCGTTCCGATTCGGCTTTGCGCACCGCGTCTCTTGCTGATTTCAATGCAAGGTAATCGACGACGTCCTGGCGGCCGGCGACTTTTGCGTTTTCGATAGCGGTCGAAAGTTGTTCTGACCAGAACTCGTCGAGTTCGTTCATAGGCTTGAGAATAGAAGCACCCGGGGCGAAACGCAATTTCGTGTTATTATTTTTGAAAACGGACTTGTTTTGAATTGCTTTGAAAGACGATCATGAGTTTATCGGGCTTGAATTTATGAGAATAGTTTTATTGATCTTTTCGGTTATCGTATTTGGGTTCGCAGTTGCGGTTCACCGCGCACAGACAAAGAAACCGGACGCAAAGAAATCCATTTCCGTTAAAAAAACACCAACACCGACACCGAAGAAAGCTGCCTCAACATCGAAAAAGGCGGAAACAAAATCGGCCGCCGTCGTCAAAAAGCCCGTCGCGAACAAACCAAAACCTAAGCCGACGCCGGAAATAAAAGACGAGAAAGCTGAACTCGAAAAAGCATTTGCGACTGACGATCCAGAGTTAAAGATCAAGCTGCTAACCACATTTCTCGCCGAATTCCCAAAATCCGAACAAAGAACTCGGGCGCTTGAATCGATTACCGCAGCACGGGTCGCAATCGGGGAGGGACATTTCGAATCCGGCGACCGAATCGACGGATTGAAGTTTTATCGAAAGGCGATCGAAGATGCTCCCGTTCCATACTCGGAAAAACTTTTCAAGGAGATCATCGTGCGCGTGCCTGCGAGCCTGTATTTTCGCGGCGAACAAAAAGACGCGATCGAAATAGCGACCCTCATCGAAAAAAATGTCGCAGCCAACGTTTTGCAGCTTCTTTCATTGGCAAATTTCTATCTTTCGATCGAGAATCCCGCCGGAGCCAGACGGTTGGCGGAATCGGTCATCAAGATCGATGAAAAGTCGTCTCCAGCATTTCAGGTTCTCGGCACTGCGAACCGAATGAATTTCGATTTGGACGCAGCTGAGGCGGATTTTGTAAAAGCACTTGAACTCGATCCGGAATCTACAAATGCGCGGCGCGGGCTCGCGGATATGAAGCGCGCGCTTGGCAAGCCTGCCGAGGCACTTGCCCTTTACGACGAATTGATAGCCAAAGATGTAGAAGATCTGCCGGCGCAAACCGGTCGGATAATGTCGCTTTTCGAAACGGGCAAACGAAGCGAGGCCGAGGCCGAACTTTCGAAAGCAATCGAAGCGGTTACAGGAAATTTTGTTTTGCTTGCTAACGCAGCTTACTGGTACGCGGCGAACGGCGAGAATGCGAAAGCGATCGACCTTTCCGGAAAAGCGATCGCCGCCGAGCCTCGGTTCGTATGGGCGCACATTGCGTTGGCAAGGGCGATGATCAACGACGGCCGGTTTACGGAGGCTGAGCAGGTTCTGCTGAAAGCAAAAAGCTACGGCAATTTCCCGACTATCGAATTTGAGATCGCAGCGGCTAGATATGCGGGCGGTTTCTACCGGGAAGCAGCCGACGAATTGCGGAAGAGTTTTATCGTAAAGAATGGAACGGTCTCGACAAAACTTGGCCGCCGCGTTGAGAAATCGGGTTCTGGGTTTCTCGAACTGCTTGCACTCGAGCGAAAGTCAAGCATCTTGGCTCCGCAGGGTGCAGAACGAAAGGAAACCGATGAACATCTAAAGGCGTTGGTTGAGTTCAATGGCGTTCTTGCCGAAAAATCGCCTGACGCGACGAAGGCGGCGGCGCTCGCCGATGCATTTGTAAACGGCACGGACAAGATGCGCTATCACCGACAAATTTTTGCAGCAAACGAACTATTGAAAAAGCATATTGCCCCTGCAACGGCGTTTGAACTTTCGCGTACGTCGATTGCGAGCGTTGACGATGGATTAGATGTCGCCATGCCTGCGGCTCCGATAATGGCAGAGGAACTATATGAAAGCCGCACTGCTGCGGTCGCTGCCGGTCGTTATGTTCTTGTGCCCGACGTTTCGAAACAGACGTTGTCGGCGATAGCCCGCGGACGTATCGAGGAGATCGCGGGGCTTTCGCTTATTCAGCAAAAGGATTATGCGGAAGCAGCGATACGTCTTCGGCGGGCCATCAGCGTTCTCCCAGAGAAAAGCATTTGGTGGCGCTCGAGTTTGTGGAAATTGGGAACGGCTCTTGAAGCCGACGGTAAACCGAAAGAGGCGCTCGATGCTTATGTAAAAAACTACAACTCGACCGACCCCGATGCGGTTAAATATATTGCCGTCGCAAGTGTTTATGAAAAGATCAACGGCAGTATAGATGGACTTGAATCTTTAATTGGGCCGAGACCGAAAACGGCGGTTGATCAAAAAGCGGAAGAAACAGTAAAGAAGAAGGCTGTTGAAACAAAAGATTCGATCCCCGAAAAAGGCGGGGAAATTATTTCAAAATCCGATGTGCCGAAACCGTTGGAAGAAAAACCGCCGGTTAAGACGGAAATTCCCGATGACGCGGATTCGAAAATCGAGGACCCGAAGCCCTCTGATGTAAAACCGATCGAGGAAAAAAAGGCGGCCAAACCTTTGTTCGAGCCTGTGATAATCGATGTAAAGAAAGATAATGCGGCGCCTCAAAAGAAAAAGGAAGAGCCGGAAGAAACGAAGCCGCCAAAACCGGTTATTGAAAAAGCTGTCGAAGAAAAAACAGAGGTCGATCAATCAGGAAACGGGCGGCCGCGAATCGTTGAAGGAAAAGAAATATCGACGGACGGTCAGCCGCCGTGTTCGATACTTGTAAGCCAGGAAAACATTTCGCTTATAGGCGGCGGAGGAAGCATCGGCATTTTGGTAGAATTCGACGGCGGCGGCGACCCAAAACAGATAACCGCAGTTTCAAGCAGCCCGACGGATATTTCCGTTTCTCCTGACGCCGATCCGTTAGCCGGTGCTAAGCAGCTTCTGTTTTATATTCGCTCCTTGACGCCCGTTGCAGGCGAGTATCAAGTGAGTTTTTCGGCACCGTGTGGAAAGAAAGAACTTACGGTCAAGGTGCGCTAGATTCCGCTTTGTTTTGAATGCCTTTCGACGTGAATAATGTAGTTCCGAGAGCGGCGAGCAGTAAAAAGAAGAATGTGTTTGATGGCGTCCGCAGCGGAAAATCGAAAAAACTGTGTATCAAAATCCCGAAGCATCCGGCTAAAGACCCAACGGCAACGCTTCGCAAAAATGGGTCTCGAGTGTTTGCGATCGTGCGTAATCCATTTCGAAATAAAAGCAACACAAAACTAA
This sequence comes from Pyrinomonadaceae bacterium, assembly GCA_050748285.1. Classification (GTDB taxonomy): domain Bacteria; phylum Acidobacteriota; class Blastocatellia; order Pyrinomonadales; family Pyrinomonadaceae; genus OLB17. Next base: position 10,191 of record JBOGOW010000026.1, on the reverse strand, counting down.
GAACAACTATTATTCCGATCACGCCGGCTTCGGCAAGAAACTGAAGATATTCGTTGTGTGCATTCTCGACGCGAAACAAACCGCTTTGGGTGTCGAATTTTGAGAACGCAACGCCGAAAGCGTCGAGACCTGCGCCGAAGATCGGGTTCTCGGCAAATATTTTCAGGGCGATTTGCCAAAAATGTAAACGGCCGCTCGAAAGATCGCCGGCGCCTTCGCTGAGCCCGACGCCGCGAATTAACGAATCGCCGGCGCCAAGATAAAAAACCGAACCGACAACGATCAACCCTAAAGCCGCAGCCGCAACTATCAACCCAAACTTGCTTGCGCCGCTGTTTTTAGAGTTCCGATTTTTTTGGCCGCCGCCGATCAAATATGTCGCGCCCGCGACGAATGCGAAAACACCTGCAAAGCTGAGCACACCGCCCCGCGATCCGGTAAAGACCAACGCGATCGCCATTAAAACCGCCGCGATCATCAGAAACGGTTTTCGATCACGCTTTACGCTGCCGCCGAAAATAAGCCCAAGCGTCAGACCGATCGTGATTTCCATCATCGCGGCAAAATGGTGCTGGTTGACGAATGGCCCGAACGGAATTGCCTGCGGCGTCGGCCGAATTCCATAGATCGCCTCCGGATTCGCAAGACGCTGAAGTATGCCGAAAAATGCTATCAGGCTTCCGAATATAACGATCAAAGTTACGAGCAATTTGACGCGCTTTTCCGAATTGATAAAAGTCAGCGACGCCGCAAAAAATATAAGATACACCAAAAGCCGCACCGTAAACATTCGCGTCGCGAACGGATCAAGCGAGGACGCATTATTTGGTTCGATAGAAAGAACACCCGATGCGATTCCGGCGTCGCCGAAAGGCAGAATCTGAATTATGCCGATCAAGATCAATCCGATGATCGGTAATTGGAGTGCATTAGAACTGAAATAAATTTCGCCGGTTGCCCAGGAATCCCAAACCCATAAGACAACTAAAACACCTGCGGTGAGAGCGTGAAATCCGAAAACCAAAGCATCGACGCCGCCATAAAGTATCGTGGTGAGAATCGGCAATGCACAAATAATGATAAAGATCGTTTTCGAGGCGCGGGTCGGGGGCATTTCCACGACAAAACCGCTGCTCTCATAAACATCTGTATTCGCAATCGCCTTTTTGCTCACTTATCCACCGATACTGAAATATCAAAATCATCGAACCAAAAACTTCCCGCCGCGGAACATGCCGAGCCGGTACATGAGCCGCGCACAAAACGGATCTGTATCCCGTCCGCGTCATTGGGAACGCGAAATTTTGCTCCAAATTCGGTCCATTCCGAGGTCGGGATCAGAGATTTGGATACAGCCAACTGCTTCAAATCCATTCCTGAAACCACTTCCCAGAAATATTCGGCCTTTGAACGAACATCCGAGCGATAGTATCCGGAGAGCTTGTAAGCCCTGCCCGGTTCGACCGCGATCATTTGCGTGATTCCCTGAAAGTTGCCGCCATCGGAACTGTTCAATAAGGCGCTCAGGCTGAATCGGCCGTCGCGCCTTACCACGTCTGTAACTGCAAATTGAGGAAAATTCGACAGCGGAACTTTCCAATCAAAGTGACCAGAATTCTGCGCTCGCACCGGCAGCTCGAAACCCTGATTCGATATTTTTCCGATGCTGTTCTTCCCGGAATCTGCTGAAATCACCTCGCCGACCTCGGTCGCCAGGCGATACTGCTTCCCGTCGAAAAGCTTATGCTCGAATTCCTTTGCCGATTCTAAAAAGTTCGGCGACATGGTCGGCAACTTGATAGAACGCCAAACATCCATCGCATCGCCGTACTGTTTCTGCTCGGTCAATATCAACACCAGCCGAATGCCGACCTCCGGCATTCCGGCAAAACGTTCCTTAACGGCATTTACGTTTCCGTCGGACAATTGAAGCGCGATCGATGCGGCTGCTGCTGCCAGCGAAGGATCGGTATTGACCGCTTTTCGAATATGGTCATATGCCTCGTCTTCGCGGTTTTCGCGCAGCAAGAGATTGCCGAGCCCCCAATGAACGCGCGCGTAATTCGGCGCTAAATCGATCGTACGGCGAAGAGCGGATTCGGCCCCGACCGAATCGCCTGCACGACCGCGGGCCGACCCGAAACGGATCCACATCAAATAATTGTATGGCGAAAGTGCGGCGGCAAGCTCGTACTCTTTTAGCGCGATCTCCTGATCTCCGGGCTCGAATGTCCGCTCGTGCAAAACCGCGGCGGCAAGATGTGTTTGCGGATCAGAAGGTGAGAGTTTGACGAGAAGATCGCCGACCTCTTTCCTGTCTGCTCCGCCCGCTGCCGAGTTCGCCGCCGTCCAAATAAATACCTGGCAAAAAAATATAACGACACCGGCAGAGCCGAGCAAAGCCGCAATGCGGACGACCCTTGATTGGAATTTGATCTTCTTCAAATCTATCGGTTTGTCAGTCAATGTCCAGCGACTCGATCTGGATCTGGGCACGCTTGAGATTGACGTTCGCAACCCTGCAGACATCCCGCAGTTCGCCGAGTTTTTGTTTAGGAATTTTTCGCGTTGAGACCAAAATTTCCTGAATGTCTTTTTCGCGGCACAGTTCGGCCAATGCTCCGTTCGTGTCAAAAACCGTCAGCCCGTTGATGACCTTTCCTTTTTTAAGCGGATCGTCGTCAACGAACCCGACCGGACGATACTTCCAATCGGAATTGTTCCTTAATTCACGCAGCACCATCTCGCCGCCGTCGCCCGCACCATAGATCAATACGCGCTGTCCGTCGGTTGCATGAGGCAGTGGAAGCAGTTCGCGGAAAACGCGAAACGCCAGCCTGCTGCTGACCAAACCGAACAGCAAAATAATACCGTCCAAAATAAAAACCGCACGGGAAAAATTCTGAAAACGATAGAGTAAAAGAATTACCAGAATGCTCAAGACGGATCCGAAGAAAACACCTTTTGCAAACAATATCAGGTCGGCAATGCTGGTATAACGCCAAATTCCGCGATAAACACCGGCCGCTAAAAACGCAAACAGCTTGACCACTACCAGAAGCGGAAGCGTCGAAATAAAAAGATTCCAGTTCGCGTCTTCGGGAATCGAGCCAAACACGACTACGTAGGCAAAATAATAAGAAAGAGCGATCAGGAAAACATCGAGTATCACCTCGAAAAGTCGCCGCTTATATGAAATATCGATCAGGAAAGCGAAGACCGCATTGTTTTGCGTCGCAAGCTCTTCCTGCTGTTCTGAATAAACTTTTACGCGCGAGAGGTAAACACCTACAAACGACAAAATAATCGTAAAAATCGCGATCAGCGCCAAGCTCTGCGACGTTTCGAGCGAGTTGACAAGAACTGCCAGAACACCCGCTGTAACTGCAAAGCAGTAGATCATCAAAACGGCAGACCGCTCGGTGAGACCAAGAGCGACAAGGCGATGCGAGGTATGATCGCGACCGCCCTCGGACGCCTTTTTGCCCCGCAGCTTTCGAATAATGGTTACAAGAGTGGTATCGAATATCGGAACAAAAAGTATGAGAACAGGAACCGCAAGGATCGACAAGATGCTCCTTGAACGGCCGCCCGATTGTGCAAGCATTACGGAACTTGCGAGTAAAAATCCGATGAACATCGAACCGCAATCGCCCATAAAGATCGATGCCGGATTGGAGTTAAAAACAAGGAATCCAAGAAGCGCGCCGATGAAAACCGAGACAAGGATCATTTCGGCCGATTGGCCGTTCAACGCGAAACCGTAGGCAAGCGTGGTCGCCGCAATGGCTGCGATTCCGGCGGCAAGGCCGTCCATATTGTCAAGAAGATTGAGCGCGTTTGTGATGCCGACCAGCCAGAAGATGGTGATGCCGGTATCGAGCAATTCATAACCCGTTAGCGGCAGCTTCATGCCAAAACCGACGATCATCGAAGCACCGAACAATTGACCGATCAGCTTTTGATAAGGTTTGATCGATAGAATATCGTCGATCAATCCGACAAAGAAAAGAAACGAGCTCGCACCTATAATCACGTTCGATTCGAAGGTTTTTGGAACAAAAAAGACATAAGCGAGAATGACCGCAGCAAAGATCGCAATGCCGCCATACATCGCCGTTGGACGTTTATGCCAGCGGTCGGATTTGGGTTTTGCTACCAAGCCATTCTTTTGCGCGATCGAGCGCACGGCGAACGTGAGCCCGACGGACGCAGCAGCCGTCCCAACCCCATACAAAAAGAAAATTTTTAGTAATTCCTCCATCGCACGTGAGAAAACATTGATCTAAACAGCATCGCCGCTGCCGATATCGTTCTGGTTCATTAACCCAAGATAAAGCTGTTTGGTATCGCGAACCAAGCGGTCTTTCGAAAAATTATTCATTGCAAATTCGCGCGCCTTTGCAGCGATCTCATTTCGAAGCTCAACATTCTCGACCAAATATCGAAGCCCGTTAACAAAACCGTTGGCTGAATTCGATCTTATACCGATCCCGCGTTCGCAGACGTCGAAGTCTTCGTGCTCCACGCGTTTCGCGCCGATAAGGTCAACGACGCCGCCGACGGCAGTCGATATTACCGCTTTGCCGCTTGCCATCGCTTCTATAAGCGAAAGCGGCGTTCCCTCGTTTAGCGACGTAAGAGCAACTACGTCCATCGCCGGATAAACATTTTCCGTATCATTTCGATTGCCGAGAAACGAAACGCAGGTTGTGAGCCCGGAAGATTCTACTTGCTTTTCCAATTCAGAACGCAAATTTCCTTCGCCTACTATAACGAACCTAAAACCTCCGCCGCCGCTTTTCCCGTTACCGCTCAATTGTTCGGCAGCCTCCAACAGCAGCGGCACATTCTTGATCTCGGTGATGCGTCCGACAAAGCCAACTACGAACTCGCCGTTATTCACACCGATTTTTTTTCTAAATTCGCTGCGGCGGCTGTCAGTATTTGTAAACGGCTGAAGGTCGATTCCCAAAGGGATTATCTCGAACTGATCCGCCTTTCCTATCCTGAAATTATTGTGGATCTCATCACGCTGCTGCTGTGAGATAACCACGATCTTATCGGTCGCAATTCGAGCCATCAAACGTTCGATGCCAACAAAAAAGCGCGATTTCGCCTTGCCGTAATAGCTGTGAAATACGTGTCCGTGAAAAGTATGTACGACCTTTAGCTTTCGCGGCATTCCGAATAGCGTGCGAAATGTCAGCCAGCGGTAAAGCAAACCAGCGGCGCGTCCGACCGCGCCCGCTTTGGCGGTGTGCGTATGAAGAATATCCGGACGGATCCGCTTCATTTCCCTGTAGATCTTGAAAAGCGAGGTTACATCCTTTAGCGAAAGTTCACGGCTCATCTCAGGAATATAGATAGGATTTACGCCGCTTTCGTCAGCAAGGTAATCCATGCCCTCTTCGCCCTCGGGAACACTGCCGGCGATAAGCCACGATTGGAAATTATCATCCTGCAGATTGTGTGTCTGAAGAACGACGTGGCGCGCCGGTCCGCCAACGTTCAAACGCGCTATTATTCGCAAGATCCTCATCGTTTCCAAAAAAAATGGTCGTGAACCAGGAACGGTATAGGTCAATCCATTCGAAAAACGGTTTCGGGATCGTCCTCATGTCTGATCTCATCGATCGATTCGCTTTTGTTCTCGCCCATATAAAGCCGATTCGGACAGTTTATTACCATTCCATCGACGCTGCCTATATTTTTATAACCGTGAACGACCCCTTTTGGAACGATCACGGCTCGCGGATCATTTTCTCCCGTATCGATCGACATCATTCGCCCGTAAGTCAACGAATCAACGCGGTTGTCCCACATTCGAAGATTGAATGTCGAAGGGCCGATAAAACAAAATAGATCAGTTTGGTTAACGTGCTCATGCGGGCCTCGGCAAGCGCCTGGTTTTGTGAATGAGATATATGCCATAGCAGGATGAAATTCGCCTGCGGTCTCGTCAGCCCGAAACAGTTCTGCCAACCAACCGCGGTCGTCAACACGCTGTTCAAGCGGACGAACAATCACCCCCTCGATCGCACCGGTAATAAAAGTCGCTGTTGCGGCCGATCTCATTTCATATTAGCTCCCGGCTTCGGCCACCAAACTAGAGACATCGAGAGGGCTTGCAAACGTTACTGCGTCCGTTCGCCTTGCTTGATGTCGTGATTGCATAATTACTAAATCTCACATTCAGAGCGACCCGACGGTTGTAATGTTCATATTATATCAAAAACCGGTTGATCGTAAAAGCAAATTACTGAAACGGGCGAATTCCGTTTGTGGCGTCTCGGGCTTTTCGTCGATTCCCGCAAGAATCGTTTCTGTCATCAAATGAAACTAATCAATAAATCGTTGAAACCAAAGTTCGAGCATCAAAAGCGTCCAGAGTTGAAACGAATGGTCGCGTTCAGCATTTGTGTGCTCGGAAACGTATTTTCGAATCATTTCAGGTTTGACGATGTTTCGGGAAAGCGAACTTTCGGAAAGCAGAACTTCGCTTACAAATTCTTTCATTTCACCGCGAAACCATTTTCCCATAGGCACGCCAAATCCCATTTTTCGCCTGTAAATCACTTCGCTTGGGACCAACCTTGCCGCAATCTTTTTCAAAAGCGACTTTGTTTGAAAGCCGCGCATTTTTAGATTTTCCGGCAGGCTTGCCGCAAATTCGATAAGTTTATGATCGAGAAACGGCGAACGGGCTTCAAGCGAATTTGCCATCGAAGCGATATCGACCTTTACGAGAAGGTCATTCGGCAAATATGTCATAAGATCGTTGAAAAGGGCGGCGTCAAGCGTTCCGGAACCATTCGATTTTTCAAACCATCGATCCATAAATGTAGCGGCATTTTGACTCGCTACTGTTTCGGCAAAATCAGTTGTGTACATTGCCCGCTTTGCGGAGCGATCAAAGGTCGATAGCCAGCGAAAATATCGCTCGTTTTTCGGCAGATTTGCAGCTGCGAAGAAGCGTTTAGCATCGCGCATTCGGCTTCGTTCGATCTCGGATGTTGGAACAAAGCTCAATGGTTTTTCTATAAAAACTTTGCGCAACACAGCCGGTATTAAACGATATTTCTCGGCAAGCAGCATCGCCACATGCCGCTCATAACCTGCAAAGCTTTCATCGCCGCCATCGCCGTTGAGTGCGACCGTTACGTGTTTTCGTGTTTCTTTCGAAACATAATAGGTTGGTATCGCGCTCGAATCAGCATACGGTTCGCCGTAATGCTCGACGAGCGTTGGAAGCACTTCCATCGCATTCGGGCGAACGATGAATTCGTTATATTCCGCGCCGACATGTTCAGCGACACTTTTTGCATATTTCAGTTCGCTGAAATCCTGCTCTTCGAAGCCGATCGAAAAAGTTTTTACGGGTCGCGAACTTTCCTGCGCCATCAAAGCGACAACGACCGAAGAATCGACCCCGCCAGAAAGAAACGCACCCAACGGCACCTCGGAGATCATTCGCAACCGTGTCGATTCGCGTAAGATCCGCGTGGTTTCCTCAATGGCTTCGGTCTCGGAGATCTTGATCTTTTTCGAAAAGTCCGGTTGCCAATAGCGCTGTGTTTCGATATGCCCGTCTTTCCATTTCAACCAATGACCCGGTTCTAATTTACGTATCTGTTTGAAAGCCGTTAGAGGCGCAGGGACGCAGAGATACGAAAGATACGCGTCGATCGCCTCGTAGTCAACATCGCGTGAGATTGACGGATGCTTGAGCAACGCCTGAAATTCCGAACCAAATATCAGGCTTCCATCCGGTTGATGCGAATAAAGAAGTGGCTTTTTTCCGACGCGATCGCGGGCAAGAAAAAGCGAACGGTCGTGTTCGTCCCAAATTGCGAATGCAAACATCCCGCGCAAATGCCCCAGGCATCCCGGGCCAAGTTCATCATAAAGGTGAATGATCGCTTCTGTATCCGAATTTGTATAAAACTTGTGGCCGCGTGTCTCCAGGTTCCTGCGGAGTTCCTGATAGTTATACGTCTCACCGTTGTAAACGATCCACTTGCTGCCATCCGCATTCCTGATCGGCTGCTTGCCGCTTGCAAGATCGATTATCGCAAGCCGCTGCATCGCCAACCCGACATTCTCACGCAGATAGTAGCCGTCCTCGTCAGGCCCGCGGTGACATATCGCGGCGTTCATCGCTTCAAGCAGCGAACGATCCGCGGTTGAACTGTCGTTGTTTACAAATCCCGTTATGCCGCACATCTGCGTTCTTCTTTTTCTAAGTCAATTCGGCTGCCGCGTCCATCTGCTGCCTCGCGGCCTGAGCCTCGATCTGTTTATTCTCTTTTGCCTCTTTTCTAAGAATCCAGCCGACCGCGATGAACATAAACAAAAACACCTGTATTTGCGTCCGCTGGCGATACGCAGTTCCGACATTGCCTTGAAAGATCGAATATGCAAGGGTGAGCATCAGACTAAACAGCAATATCGGCAACGCTTCGCGCAAACGATGTCGAATTGTGTAAATGATACCCGCTATCATCAACGGCATCATCGCCCACCACAGGAGCGTTTCCGGCAGTGCTACTGCTTGACGAAAATTAGTAACTTGCCAGGGGAACGGCGCGAACATCAGGTTAACAAAGCCAACCGGAATTGCGGTTAGCGCGCCTTCCGTCGTTGAAACATCCAAATCCTCGCCAAATCCGGATTCACCCGAACGAGCCAGATCGTCGCGGCTTCGCTGAATGCTCTCAAGATTGCCGAATTGCTCGAAATCGAGCTTCGCGGTACGCAATACGCCCAGATATGTCAGACCGAATCCGACCAGGATCAATATTACCGTTCGTCGAAGGATCGAGCCCGGGTTATTGTTAAGCCCGATAATAAAGCTCCCAACAGCAGCGATCGCCACCATGTAAAAAATATAGAACCGCAGCGAAAGAATACCAAACATCGCAAAAACCAAAACCAGGACCGATGCTGCATTAAATTTTTCGTGCAGCCTAAAGACTGCAATGATCGCAACTACAAGCAGGAAAATTATCAAACCGTCCTTAAGCAGCTGCGACGACCAGATAATAAATGCCGGAAAAAAAGCCGTCATAAGTCCGGCAAATTTGGCAACTTGGGAATTCTTGTAAATTAGCTGGGAGCAGATATACACAGCCGGACCGATGCTGGCTCCAACCACCCAACACAAGGCTTGTGCCGCCAGAGCATTCTTGCCAAAGATAAAATATATCGCGGCAACAAGGTAATGCATACCCCATCCCGAGCCCGAAATTGATAGCCATCTTTGCAAAGGCACATTCACGGGACCTATGGTCCCGCTCCAATGATCCGCAATATATCCAGCCCTAAAATCATACGTGATGGCATCCGGACCAAAAAAATCACTTAGCTGGAAAACGTAAATAATCGTCCCGAACAGAACCCGGATCAAAAGAGCAAAAACGAAAAGCCGCATAACAAAATCTGTGTCCTCGGTATTGCGACGAATTACAAATATGGCGATGGATATACAAACACACAACATTACGATCGCGCCGACGCCCTCGGGAAAAACGACCGAGCAACCGCCAATTGCCGCAACAACTGCAATGACGAAAAATATGTAACGTGCCTGCATCGAATATGGTTAAATATCGTCCGGTAAGTCGTTTCGGGTCTTTTTTTCTGTTAGAAATCGGCCCTCGGCATCCAATTCCTTTACCTCCTTTGCCGGAACGCCAGCGATCAGCATAAATTCCCTGGTAAAGACACCTGTTATCACTGACCCGATGCCAACTATACAACGCGACGGGATCGAACCTCCCGGAGCGATTCTGATCTCGGAACCTACATAGCTGTTGTCGCCGATCGAAACTGGAGATGTCTTTTGGCGATTATGCGTCCAAATGGACGAGTTTCTTCCGCCAAGGATCACCCGCTTTCCAAACTCAACCCTGTCTGTAAAATCGATCTTGTGCGAAGCACCCATCATGCAGCCATCGCCGAAGATAAAACGCGGGTCGATCTCATTCAGAACTTCAGGTTCCGGGATCGAGTTGATCTCATTCAGTCGCAATATCTCGCAATATCTACCGATCTTTATCTCGTCGCCGCCGCGAAAAATATTTAGCACGCCGATCTGTGTATGCTCACCGATAGAGAGTTTTTTAATGCCGGTAAAAACGTTGAAATGTCCGATCGAAACATCATCGTCTATCTCGCACTCTTTGGCAT
>JBOGOW010000025.1:0-17506 GCA_050748285.1 Pyrinomonadaceae bacterium | reverse complement strand
TCGACGCCGGCAATGACTGTGTCCTGATCGCCAGCGGCTGCGGAGACGGCAACCCCGCCTTGCCGAACGATCAGCGCGGCGTCGGGCGTGTCGGCACGGTCGATATGGGCGCATTCGAGCTGGTTCCAATCAGTTCGTCGTCCCATACACTTTCCGGTCGGGTAACGACCTCGTCAGGGCGGGCGGTTTTTGGGTCGCAACTGACGCTCGACGACGGAGCTGGAAATTTGCGGTTTGCGAGAACCAGCTCGTTCGGTTATTACACATTTTCCGACATACCTGCCGGAAATTACACTGTTACTGCAGCCAGCAAAAGGTACAATTTCAAATCCAGAACCATCGGATTGAGTTCATCGGTGTCGGACTTCGATTTTGTTGCCTTGCAAAATCCATGACCGAAAAAGCAGCCTGCACGCAAGAAAGGGCGATACATTCAACTCGGATGTATCGCCCTCCCCAACGCTCGGGCCTCCGAGCGCTGCCACGATCTCATGTCCTTTTTCCTCGGCCAGCGTCCCGATGAGCCTCCCCATTGCTCCGTAACCGATCAATGCGATATTCATATTTCATAACCCGCAGTCTCTATTTTTTTAATTCCGCACGCTAATTCTATTTAAGTCAAAATATCTTATTCACTCGAGGGCGAGCGCAACGGCCTTATGCAGCGGAAATTTATTTCCTTCGGCGAAGGCGGCGGAAAACGCGCCATCTGGCATCGAATAACTTACAAAAGCTACGGATCGGTCGTAAGGCAAGCGGTCGGCGGGTTCGATAAAGAGGCTGTTTGCCGTTCGTGCAGCGTCGGCCGCTCCGAAAAGCAAAGCCGCGCGTTCCGGTTCCTGCATCGCCCAATACGAACCAGCAAGACCTTCGAGGCAATAGAGCGTGCCGTTCATATCATCCATTTTTGAACTGATATTCAATCCGTCACGATAATATGAACCTGCTGCGTCCACGTCCTTTTGCAAAAGAGCGGTTGCACCCAGATTGATCAAATTTGTTGTCTGCCTGACCCGATCACCCGCTTCACGGTTAAGCGCCAAAGCCTGCCGGTAAAAATTTTCCGCGCGTCCGTAGTCTTTCTGCAGGCGCGAGATCTCCCCTAGGCCGTTAAACAACAGCCCGGAAATTTGCTTGTCGCCCGATTCTTTTGCAGTGAGCAAGCCTTCCTCAAACAATCGTTCGGCATGACTAAAATCCTCGTGGTCGAGCAGGAGAGATCCTAACAGATGCAGACAATGCGCGACGGTTATTTTGTCCTCGATTTCCCGCGCCAGAGCCAAACCTTCTTTGGCAAACAAGAGCGACGATTCGAAATTGCCTCTTAGCCGATTGAGAAACCCTGCACCCAAAAGCATTTTCGTCCGTGCGGTCGGTTCAGCGGCTTCTGGTTGCGACAAAAACTTTTCAAGTTGTTCGCAGCCTTCGCGTATGTGCCCATGAAGCCACCAAAAACGCCATATTGCTCCGCTCAAACGCTGACCCAAATTCACATCGTTTGCATTCGCCCATCGAAGAGCGGCGCGTATGTTATCGTGTTCAGCCTCAAGACGACCCAGCCACTCGCGCGATTGCGCGGCCCGCAAATGCAGCTCGGCCTCCGATCCGAGCGCGAGAAAATATGCAGCGTGACGGCACTCGATCTCAAACAATTCTCCGCTCGCTTCCAATTCCCCAACCGCATATTCGCGGACAACCTCGAGCATCCGAAATCTCGTATCGCCGCCAGGCAATTCTCTCGAAACAAGCAGGCTTTTCTCAAGCAAGCCCGTTACCAGATCGACGGCGTCAGAGGTCGTTCCGACACAAACGCCCTCAGCCGATTCGATAGTAAATCCACCGACGAAAACAGACAGATGTCGGAATACTTTTTTCTCAACGTCATCGAGCAGTTCGTAGCTCCAATCGATCGTTCCGCGCATCGTCTGCTGCCGGGCAGGAATATCTCTGGAACCACCTTTTAACAGGCTAAGCTGACTATGCAGATGCGAGAGAATCGTTCCGGGCGACATCCACTTTGTTCTGGCAGCCGCAAGCTCTATCGCCAATGGTAAGCCTTCGAGTTTCGAGCAGATCACAGCCACGCTGCCTGCATTTTCCTCATTCAACTGAAAGTTCGGCTTCGCATTCTGCGCCCGATTGATAAATAATTGAACCGATTCATTTGAAGCTAACTTTTCAATGAACTCCGAACTTTCGAATTTAGAGACGTGTTTAACCTCAGTATTTGAATGTTCCCAATCGAGTATTTCGAGCGGCACCGCAAGCGGCGGTACATTAAATTCACGCTCGGCGCTAACATGCAGCAGCACCCGACTGGTCACCAATATCTTCAAATTCCTGCTTGCCGCGATCAGTTCCGCAAGATAGGTTCCGGCGTCGATTACCTGTTCGAAATTATCCAGGATCAGCAGCATCTCGCCGCGATCACTTAGATAGGCTTTTAATATCTCGGCAACTGACTTTTCGGATGCCTCTTTTATTCCAAGCGAAGATGCGATGGCTGCCGGTACCAACGCGTGATCGGTGACAGCGGCCAGCTCTACGAAAATTTTGCCTTCTTCGAAATCGGTTCTAAGCCGATCACCGACCATTTTGGCGAGCGTGGTTTTACCAACGCCGCCAACGCCGGTTAGTGTAACAAGGCGCACTCCGCGCTTGCCTAGCAAATCGCAAATTTGGTTGACCTCAGACTCACGCTCTATCAAAAATCTCGAGTCTTCCGTTGAAATGTCGCTTACAGATTCGTCTTTTCCCGCTCTAATGTTCGCTTGTCCGGTTTCAACGCTTGAAAAAACTTCTTTTTCAGTCAATTCAGATTTGCCCACGACGATTTTTACCTCGCCATTGAATCTGTAGCCGTGCCCACGCACCGTTTCGATTAGTTTCTTTTTGTTTTTTCCGCCTTCGCCAAGCAAATTGCGGAGAGTAGATATTTTTTGATCGAGATTGTTTTCCTCGACGATCGCATCCGCCCATACTTCCCGCATCAATTGATCCTTGCCGACCAGCCGCCCTGAATTTCTTACAAGCACGCTCAACGTATCGAATACCTTGTCGGCAACCTTGACCGGTCTGCCTTCACGCAGCAAGAGACGCTCGGAAACATCCAGTCGGAACCGGGAAAATTCGTATAACTCTTTGTCCGGCTTATACATGCAGGGTCAGAAACAATTCAGGAAAAAATACGGAAAAATTTAAACAGACTTAAAGATTTAGCGTTCTCCATCCGGCTAAGATACGAAAATCGTCATAGGCACATTGCTGCGGACGGTTACGGTCCTATTTGCTGTTGAGCGAACACGCCAATTGTAAGGCTGATTGACGGTAAAACGCAAGAATTTAGCGATGTTGTTAGCCGGATGGGTCAGCTGCTCCGGTTTGTGTAAACGATGCTTTTAACCGCAGAGCACAAACCATGGAAATTTTTTAGGGAACGCAATAAGAGAATACGATGTTTAAGCAAAGCAACGTGCGTCTCGTCAAATTTTGCAAGGGGTATTTTTTACAATTTAGGAGGAAACTAATATGCCGGTAATGGCAGAGTCGAATTCAACAGATGAAACGAGTGAAGGCTTTCTGAATGTGGGCGCGACTGTCGGAAAAAATGGAGTGAATTACGTCGGGGACGTCTTTTTGGTCCAGGCAATGTTATACGAAGTTTTGCCGTATCTGTATGGGATAACGCCCGAAGCCCTTCCTTATCCTACGGGAACCTACGAGGGTCGAACTGCCCATTCTATCCTGCAGTATCAGGAAATGAGCAGCCGTTCGAGGGGCGTGAAGATTTGGAAAGACGGTTTTATAGACAGGGCAAAAGGTTCGCACGTCCCGGGCAAAAAACGAGTTTGGACAATTACATATATGAACGAAGACCTGTATTACGTTCATTCATATTATGGCTACGAGGGCAGTTATTCGCAGTGGCTGATGAATCAATACCCGGAATTGGCCTACTACTTTGGCGGCTATAACTAACCCTTTACCGCCCGACAGATTGAATAGGATTAAGGAGTATTCGGAAAGATGGGTTTCAATAAATCCGGATTACGCATTAGAAAAAGGCGCTTGCTTTTTGATGGCTTAGCTCTTTCCAAATAGCGAATAGTGTATAGCGAAAATCGATTATTCACTTTTCGTTATTCGCTAATGCGTAATCCGGGATAAATGTTTAAGGAGCAAAGAAATGGCAAAGATAGAAACGGACGATAATGGCGATCAGATTATCAATATCGGCGAAAATGTTGGAGCTAATGGAGTAAACGACCCGGACGACGTTTTGGTTATACAGGCAATGCTGAAATACCTTACACAGTTTACAAAAAAATGGACGCGGGTCACTTTAGGCGAGCCGACCGGAGCGATAGACCAAAATACAAGGCAGGCGATATTCGATTATCAGCAATTCGTCCGCACGCGTCCCGGTTCGGCGCATCTTTTCTGGGTTGCGAAAGACGGTGCTGTGTCTTCATTCAGACCGGGACTGCAGCTCTTGCGTAAACAAGCGTTGACCATCACTTCAATGAACGGCGATTGCGGCCTTTTGTCCGCCGCACTCCGCGACGGCACGGACCATATCGACGCCATCACATTGCGGCATCCGTTCACCGTCGGCGTCGTTTTAGGCCGCTTTAATCCGTTGTTTTTATAGTCACAAGAAATTTTTTTTTGAAAGCGACCGATTTGCCAATAGGATTGCGGAGAGATCGCTTGTGAAAGAGATGCAGATGCTCGGAAAAACCGAATAGGACGGAGAAAGATTATGAAAATCATCAGACAACTATTTTTGATTGGTCAACCATTGCAGGCAAACAAATACAAAAGCGTTTTGCTTTTTCTATTCTTTGGGGCCATATCCATCCGGATCTTATTTTCAATTGTATTCCTGGCAGTGGGATACGCTGCTGCCCAATCGCTAAAGCCCGAAAGCCCTTATCCATTGCAGGCAGGCATCAACAAAGGAACGGCGGACAGCCTTGTCGGCACGCAATACTGGTACTTTTATGCCAGCCCCGGAAACAGCCGCGTGACGGTTCGGCTCAGGGCACCAACAACACTCTATGGTACAGAACTCAGAAATAACAGGCTGACCATTACGCTCTACGACGAAAAAAGAACTTGGCGCAATGCCAAGAGCGTCACATCGAGACCAAACGAAACAGAAGCGACGTTCACGGCAGATAAAGTTGCAAAAAAAATGAAGATCATCGTCAGCGTCGCTCCTCCGAATCAAAACCTCGTTCGCATGGGCGGTGAGTATGAGATCGAAGTCAATGGAGATGTCCAGTTTGACGCAGCAAAGAGTGCCGGTGACCCTATCGTCCGCGCCTACCAACCTAAAACAGGTATTGACGGCGAGGATTACGGCACGGTCAGATTCAATGCAGACGGGACTATTGAAACAGCTAACGGTTACACCGGCACATGGAAGTTGTTTGATCGCGAGAACCGAATCTACACCGTCGTTGTCGGGCGGCTCAGAGTCTCGGTTCAGTATCTCCCCGGTTACGGCCTCGTGCAGCCTGATGATCCCAAGCTGATTGTATTTCAGGAACTGCGGCGTTGACATCGTGAACGCTTCCGTGAGCGGCCATTTTCTTAGGCAATCCGTTCACCGTAGGTGTGGCTTTAGGCCGCTTTAATCCGTTGTTTTTATAGTCCCAAGAGATGTTTTATCAACAGCGGCAGATTAGCTTAGCGGCTGCGTCGAGATCGCTTGTGCAAGAGATGCAGAAGCTCGGAAAAACCGAATAGGAAGGAGAAAGATTATTTGCCACAGAGGACGCCGAGAGAAAGATTGTTCTTAATTCCCAGCAATATCGGTGCTCTCTGTGGCTAAAAGTTTTTTTACCAGATCGACGTACAGGTTGACCGCTTTTTCTAAATCTTTTTTCAACACAAACTCGTCTTTTGTGTGTGCAACAAGTATTGATCCGGGGCCGAGGAGGAGCGGTTTGCCCCAATTTGGCAGGTGCGGGATGTCGGTTGTAAAGCGAACGACTTTTTGGTTAAAGCCATTGACTTCAAGCAGTTTTACCGGTTCGCTGTATGAGAGGATTTCGATCTCGGCGCGGTCGCGGACGATGTTTCTTAATGCTTCTTCGATGGGTTCGCGTTTTGTCGTCAGCCGTATCGCAAGACCGGCCTCGGCCTTTGGCGGGATAATATTAAGCGCGAGGCCGCCTTCGATCATGCCGATATTTACGGTCGTTTCGCCAAAGAAATCGTCATTCGGAAATCGCGTATTGCGAATGTCGTTGAGGATGTCGAGAAGTTTCTCAATAGCAGATTCGCCTTCTTCCGGATATGCGGAATGCGCCGCTTTGCCGGTCGCGCGAATATTCACGCGAAACGTACCCTTTGAACCGACAGCCAGATCATTATCCGTCGGCTCGCCGTTTATCATATACTCGCATTTGCCGGCCAGCGGATGCAGATTCGCCGCCTTCGCCCCTGTTGACGATCTCTCTTCCTCAACGGTATATAACAACCCCAACTCCTCTACTCCCTCACTCCTCAACTTCTCCGCCGCCATAATCTGAGCCGCAATAATCCCCTTCGCATCACACGCCCCGCGCCCGTAAATCTTCTCATCATCCTCCGTCGGCGCTAAGAACGGCGGAACCGTATCCATATGCGTCGAAAACCAAACCCGCGGCGTGTCATTCAGTGTCGCAATAACATTATTCTGATTGTCGCTTACTTTCTGAAGCTCAACCGTCCACCCAAGCCCTTCCAAATAATCCCGCAACCAAACCCCAACCGCTTCCTCATCACCGGAAACAGACGGAATGTTCATCAAAGATTTTGTTAATTCAAAAAGATTCATAATTCAAATGCAGAAGGCTGCTCATTCCTATGCAAAAGCCCGCACGTCAGTAAGGGCGATACATCCAACTCCAGCTACCTGATTTCTTCAATGCAGAAGCCCGCACGTAAGTAAGGGCGATACACACATCTCCAGCTACCTGATTTCTTCAATGCAGAAGCCCGCACGTGAGTAAGGGCGATACATCCAAGTTCATTGCACAAGCCTGCGTGTAAACAAGGGCGATACATCCAACGTGGTTTTTAAGACGTATTTCGGGGCAACGGCCCGTGTATCGCCGCTGCTAACGCGCGGGCTTCTGCATCCGTCCAACCACGCGATTCCAAATGATCACACAAAAAAAAATCAAACTGTTTTCCTCCTCACCGGACACCGATGGGATCGAGATCAAAGACTTTGTAAGTTCGAAGGGCATTAATCTGTCTCGTTTGCAGACGGTCTCGGACCGAGTTTTTGATTCAACTTCTCGATCTTTTCTTCAATGGAAAGCTCTGAAAATTTTTCCTTAGTTAGATAATCATTACCGAACCAAGCCGAGCCTTGCGCGTATTTTTCCCACAGCTCGTAGTCGGTAGCTATTTGCTCATATGTTAGAGATTTGAGTTTATTGGCCGCTCGTCCTCGATTTATTAGTGAGACGATGATTGAAATGATTGCGGCAGCAATTCCGCTCGCAAGAATCTTTTCCCAAATTTCTACGCTACTGGCCATCACATATCACCTTCGACATCCACCAAAACCCGCTAACGTCCATCAAAAATGAACTGTTTATGCAGTCGTTTTATCACATCCGCAACGAAATCTCCCTTGCGCCTTGGGTTCGAGCAGGCTTCCGTATCACCCAACAATCAAGTCAAATCATGCACCGAAAATCCCGCCGCTTCTGCCGCTTTCAGCAACTTCCCATCGGCAGCGACAAAATTCTGGTTTTATGGAAATTCCCTGCACCAAACGAGTGCGGCGGCAAGCTGTAGGCTGTCCATTGCCTTAAGGCCGTATTGATTCGGGAATGTTCTGGCAAGATCAATGAGTCTTTGGTTCGGTTCTACAATCTTCCACTCGCTTTCGATCAAACTGAGTCGTTTATCTGCCTTGGGACGCAGTGTTTCGGTTAAGATCCCTTCACGTGTAAGACGAGCAAGAGAAGACTCAACTTCTACGATTGTCTCTCGCCAAACGTAATGTTCGGAAAAACGGCGCCAAGTGGTTCGCGTCAATTGCGACCGAGATTCGTTAGCGCAGAGCGGAGCGATCGCACTGCTGTCCCAAAATGACATCAGAACCTGTCCTCTCGCTCTTTATTGAATGCAGCAATAACCGCACTTGTCGGAATTGGTGGGTCAGAAAAAAGATCTTCCCAATATGCATCATCCAAAGCCGAAGAGCCGCCATTTGTTTCGACGTTTTCGTCAAGCCGACTAATATTCTCAGACTCCAGAATTTTATCAAGTCCCATTTCAATGGTATCCAGATCAGAATCTGATCCAAGGACTGATTTAGCCTGTTCAAGCTTTTTGGTATAAGGAATCTCAAGGACTATCGCCATAATTGGTAAACCTCAATCGTTAGTATTATAACGCAAAAAAATTTTTATGAAGTCTAATAATCACATCCGCTACCGAATCTTCTTTTACCACAAAGGTTAAATTCACGCGTGAGGCGCCGTGTGATACGAGGGCGATATTTACATTATCGATGGTCGAAAAAATCTTTGAGGCGAGGCCGGTCGAGGCGCGGAGGCCTTCGCCTACGACGCAGATAACGGCGTAGCCGTGTTCGATTTCGACTTCGCCGAGACGTCTTAAATCTTCGACGACTTTTTCGATTGAATCAGCGTTATCCAGCGTCAACGCGACGGAAACTTCCGACGTCGATATGACGTCGATCACCGTCCGATGCCGGTCAAAAACCTGAAACACGGCGCTCATAAAACCGTAGGCTCCGAGCATCCGCGCCGAAGTGATCCGCAGTATAGTGATGTTCTTTTTGCTTGCGATCGACTTGATCTTGTTCGGTGCTTCGTCGGATTCGGCCAGGATCATTGTCCCGGTTTCTTCGGGTCGGAAGGTGTTACAAACGCGCACCGAAATCGCGTTATCAACCGCAGGTTTTATCGTTTTCGGGTGAATTACTTTTGCTCCGAAATATGCAAGCTCGGCAGCCTCTTCGTATGACAAAACCGGTATCGTCCGAGCGTCGCTGCAGATGCGCGGATCGCAGGTCATCACGCCTGTAACGTCCGTCCAAATTTGGAGCTCGTTTGCGTTCAACGCGGCCGCGACAAGTGCCGCAGAATAATCCGAACCGCCGCGTCCAAGCGTCGTCGTTTCGCCTGCTCGATTTCCGGCAATAAAACCGCCGAGAACAGGAATCTCGCCCGCAGCGACAGATGGCATCAATTCCAATCGAACAATCTCATTCGTTTCATCGATTATCGGCTGCGCTGCGCCAAACTCGTCGTCCGTTACGATCAGCCGCCGCGCATCGACCTGCCGAGTTTTGACACCTTTCGCTTTTAAAACTTCGGATAACAGCCGCGACGAAAGCTGTTCGCCATATGAAACGATCGCGTCCTTTAACATCGAAAGCGGCAGCGAACGCCGCGACGCACGCATAAGCAGATCGGAAAGCTCGCCTCGCGAAAAGTCTAATTCAGCGTTGAAAACATTAGGCACGCCATCGGGAATGAAATGTTTCGCAACTTCGATATGGCGTTCAAAATGCGGTTCGAGCGAGGCGATCGCCGCCGCGAAATCACCTTTCTTTGCAATCTCAAACGCATTCAAAAGCGTGTCCGTCACCTTTGTCATCGCCGAAACGACAACGACCGGATGCTTGTCGATCTGAGTCGAAACAACCTGAAAAACGCGCTCAAAAGCCGCTACGTCGCCAACCGACGTGCCGCCGAATTTCATCACAGTTGGACGGAGAGTTTCGCTCACAATTACCTTGTAAATTTAAGGGAAAATAAGCGAGTAAGCAAAAGAAGAGAAGAAATTAGCCACAGATAAACACAGATGGACACAGATTGGAAAAGACTCAAGCGAAATCCGTCTCGCAACCAGATGTTCAATTCCCTATAAAATAAATCGGTTTTGATCGGTGTTTATCTGTGTGAATCTGTGGCAAAAATTCCTAGCCGCAAAGCACGGCGCCGCCGTTTATATTCAGAATTTCGCCTGTGATATGCCGTGACCAGTCCGACAAAAGAAAACAGATCGACAACGCAATGTCATCGGTAGTCGCAATGCGATTTAACGGAATCGATTTGATTACGCTCTTGTGATATTCGTCGTCTTCAAACGCGGGCCGCACCATCGCGGTTTCGATCCAGCCGGGAGCGACAGCATTTACGCGGATCTTCGGACAGAGTTCGGTTGCTAGAGCTTTGGTGAAAGAAATCTGACCGCCTTTCGACGCCGCGTAGTTTGAAAAATTCGCTTCGCCTCGCTGACCGGCGGTTGACGACACCATAACGATCGCCGCCGAATCGCGTTTCTTCATCGCCGGAACACAAGCTTTTGTCATCGCCCATGCAGATTTGAGATTTGTATTGATGACCTTGTTCCAAAGCTCTTCCGACATGTCTTCAATCGGCGCTCCGTCCCAAATTCCGGCATTGCAGACTAGCAGATCGATCCGGCCAAATTTTTCGAGCGTCTGTTTTGCGATCGACTGTGCCGCGATAAATTCGGACACATCACCTTGAACGGCGATCGCATCAACACCCTTGTCAGCGCACATCTTAACCGTCTCCGCCGCCTCACCCGCGTTGCTCAAATAATTGACAACAACATTCGCCCCGCCCTCCGCCAGCCTCACCGCCGTCGCCCGCCCGACGCCGCGTGATGCACCGGTAACGATCGCAGTTTTTCCAGTAAATAGGTTATTCGGAAGTTGAATTCTAACAGGTTGCTCAGTCATTTTGAACATTTTGCCACGAATTGCACGAATTTCACGAATGATGCCGATCTCTGATTTGTGTTATTCGTGTCATTCGTGGCTAATTTCATTCCGTGTTAATCTGTGGCTAAATTCTCATATGCACGACGCAAACCTTCTCGAAGATCAACCCATCGCCTGGACGCCGACGCCCGATGTAATCGAACGCGCCCGGCTAACTAAATTTATGAAACAGGTCGGCGTCTCTAACTGGGATGAGCTTTATGAGTTTTCGATCAATGACGTCGAAAAATTCACTGAAGAAGTAATAAAATTCCTCGACATCAAATTCGACCCGCCATACAAAAAACTGCTCGACACCTCAAACGGCATCGAATTTCCGGTTTGGTTCGGACGGAGCGGGGACACTCCTGTCCCCACCGCAGCGAGCGGCGGAACCATTTCCGAACGCCGCAGCGACGTTCGTGAGGACAGGAGTGTCCTCGCTCCGGCTGTTCGTGAGGACAAGAGTGTCCTCGCTCCGGCCGGACTCAACATCACCGAAATGTGCCTCGACCGCTGGGTCAATACTTGCGGCGGCGTGATTTGGGAAGGCGAGGACGGAACCGTAAAAGATCGTTGTACACCTGAGCTTTTTTTTGAGGTAAAGGTCTTGGCTGCCGGTCTAAGGAAACTTGGGTTTGGCAAAGGTGACGCTATTGGCATTCATTTGCCAATGATGATCGAAACCGTCGTTGCTCTGCTTGCGATCAATCGAATTGGAGCAATCGCTGTGCCTGTATTTTCGGGCTATGGCGTCGATGTCATTACCAGCCGCATGAACGCGGTCGGTGCCAGAGCTTTGTTCACGTGTGACGGATTTTCGCGTCGCGGAAAATTCTTCAACGCTTTCGAGATCGCCGAAAAAGCTGTTGCAAATTGCCACGCGATCCAAAACGTATTTGTCGTAAGAAATAGCAAAAAAGCTATCAGCTGTCCGCTATCACCTATCAGCTATTCCGAATATGAATCCCTGTTCGAAAGCGGCCTGAATGAACCGGATATCATTGAACACACCTCCGCCGAAGACCCGCTCATTATCCTCTACACCTCAGGCACGACAGGCAAACCAAAAGGCATCGCTCACACGCACGCGAGTTTTCCTATCAAGGCGGCGCAGGATATGGCGTTTGGGACGGATGTCGGCATGGGCACGCGTATCTCTTGGTACACCGACATCGGCTGGATGATGGGGCCGTGGCTGATCTACGGAGCTCTGATAAACGGAGCGACGATCTGCATCTACGACGGCGCCCCCGATTACCCGACCCCCGATCGCATGTGGGAATTCTGCGCTAAACACAACGTCGAAGTCCTCGGCATCTCGCCAACGCTGGTAAGATCACTGGCACGGAGCGGGGACACTCTTGTCCCCACGAACGCCGCTTCGGCGTTCGAAAACGTTCCCGTGGAAAGCAGCAGTGGCAGCAAGAGTGCTCTCGCTCCAACACGAAAAGGTTGGTCGCTGGCACGGAGCGGGGACACTCTTGTCCCCACGAACGCAGCTTCGGCGTTCGAAAATCCCACGAACGAAGGACGAGCTGATGAGAAAAACAAAAATGTGGACAAGAGTGTCCACGCTCCGTCTCGCGGCGTAAGCAATTTCGAACGCCGAAGCGGCGTTCGTGAGGACAAGAGTGTCCTCTCTCCGGAACGAAAAGGTTGGAGCCGTACGGGAAAGCTTCCCCATTTCGACGGCGAGGTAACCCAGCTCATCACTTTTAGACTCCGTGACTCTCTGCCTCAGCCAGTACTTGAGCGGCTCAAACTGCAGCTCGAACACGACAAACTTTCTGATGATTCGGATGAATATCGGCAAAGAATTGAAGATTACCTGGATGAAGGAGCCGGCGAATGCCTGCTTAGAGATCCAAAAATCGCCGCTATCGTCGAAGAAACTCTTCTGCATGAGCACGGCACAAGTTGTGACATCAAAGCCTGGGTTATTATGCCCAATCATGCACACGTTCTCGTTAGGCTTAATCCCGGTTACGACCTCGCAAGTTTGATGAAGCGGGTCAAAGGCATATCCGCCAAAAAGATCAATATCGCCCTCGACCGTACGGGTTCCGTTTGGCAGGCCGATTACTTCGATAGGTATATCCGCGATGCGGATCATTTTGCAAAGGTTTTTCGATATATTGAAAACAATCCGGTCGTATCCAAGTTAGTCGCCTCAGCAGAACAATGGAAATTCGGGAGCGCCTCCGCAAGGAGCGGGGACACTCTTGTCCCCATCGGCGGTTCCTCCGCCGAGAGTTCTTCCGAACGCCGAAGCGACGTCCGTGAGGACAGGAGTGTCCTCGCTCCGTCTCGCGGCGGAAGCATTTTCGAACGCCGAAGCGACGTTCGTGAGGACAAGAGTGTCCTCGCTCCGCCGCATCAACGCCACGACCTTTCATCTCTTCGCATCTTTGCCTCGACCGGCGAGCCGTGGAATCCGGCGCCCTGGTGGTGGCTTTTTGAAAGTGTTGGCAACTCGAAACTGCCGATCATAAATTATTCCGGCGGCACCGAGATCGCGGGCGGCATTCTGATGGGCAATCCGCTTTTGCCGATAAAGCCTTGTTCATTCCCTGCTCCGTGTCCGGGAATGGATGTCGATATTCTCGATGAAAACGGCAAACCGGTAAAATCCGGCGAGGTCGGCGAGCTTGTGATCAAACAGCCGTGGATCGGCATGGCACGCGGATTTTGGCAGGAGAAGGAACGCTATCTCGAAACCTACTGGCGTCGGTTCAAAGACATCTGGGTTCACGGCGATTTTGCAATGCGGGACAAAGACGGCCACTGGTTCATCCTCGGCCGCAGCGATGACACGCTAAAAGTCGCCGGCAAACGCGTCGGCCCCGCCGAGGTCGAAAGCATCCTCGTTTCACACCCCGCCGTCATCGAAGCCGCCGTCATCGGCGTCCCCGACGATGTAAAGGGCACAGCGATGGTGGCGTTCGTCGTACGGAGCAAAACACGGAGCGGGGACACTCTTGTCCCCATCGGCGGTTCCTCCGCCGAGAGTTTTTCCGAACGCCGAAGCGGCGTCCGTGAGGACAAGAGTGTCCTCGCTCCATTAGAAGCCGAACTCAAAGCGCTCGTCGCCCGCGATATGGGCAAACCGCTCGCACCATCAAAGATCCATTTCGTCTCCGCGCTCCCCAAAACCCGCAACGCCAAAGTAATGCGCCGCGTCATCCGCTCCGCCTACCTCGGCCAAGACCCCGGCGACCTTTCAGCCCTCGAAAATCCAAAAGCGGTTGAAGGGATAGGGAACGCAAGAAATGATGAGAGTCGTAATTGATACAAATGTTTTGGTGGCGGGAATTCGCTCAAGCCGGGGTGCGTCGGCGCGTCTTATTTCGCTGATCAGAGCAGAAAAATTCGAGTTTGCAGTTTCGCTGGCATTATACCTTGAGTATTTGGACGTGCTTACGCGGGCAGAAAACCTCGCTCTGGGCCAAACTGTCGAGGACGCGATAGATTTTGTGGAGAAAATCGTTTCGCTCTCTCACAAGCTGCGTGTAAACTTTCCTTGGAGACCAATGCTTCCCGATCCGGACGACGACTTTGTTCTCGAATTAGCTATTGCAGCAGGAAGCAGATATATCGTAACTTTTAATAAAAGGGATTTTCGCGGAGCGGATTTGTTTGGGATCGAATTGGTAACGCCCGCTGAGTTTCTCGAAATTATCAAAAAACAATGAGTATAGTAACTGTAAAAATACCGGATGGCGTCAGAAAAAAGATCGAGGAACTTGCACTGTCAGGTGGCTTTTCAGTCGAACAGTTCGTCGCGAGTGCGGCATCAGAAAAATTATCTGTGATGCTGGAAGATGAGTTTTTAAGAAAAGATATAGGTAAAGGCTCGGATGCCGGATTCAAAAGATTCCTTGCATCGGTACCCGATGTCGATCCGATCCATCCGGACGACGTGATCAAATAACCTCAGCCGCGGACAGACCCGCGGGCGCCAAAGTAATACGCCGCGTCATCCGCTCCGCCTACCTCGGCCAAGATCCCGGCGATCTCTCCGCACTCGAGAATCCGAAATCGGTTGAGGAGATTCGCACCACCGGAAAATGAGGATCATGTTTGAAACAAAATGTCTTCCCGCAAAACCTCGCCCCGTGACTAAATGTGAGAGCGCCGATCCACTTGCCAACTGCAAGTTCGGAACCGTTAGTCCGTTCTGTAGTACGATCTACTAAAATACAGGAGGACCAAAATGACGCGTCTTATACTTATTTTAATCGGCATATCTCTTTTTGGTTCGGCGGACATACCGACGCGAAATGAAATTTTTTGTTCGCGTGCGGAGCAAACCGCTTGTCGTCCATGCTTACGGCCGGATTCCGATCCGGACAAGATGATCGAGAATAAATGGCCGGATGTAACAGCTCTCGAACTGGATAAGACCGAGCTTCGCCTGCCGCCGCCGAACGAAGGTTCGCCGCCCACCTACCCCGACTACTCTCGTGATCTGACGATCGGCGTCAAGACTAAGGCGGCTGATCCGGAAGGCGACGTACTCGTTTACATCTATACGGTTTCGGGCGGACGCATCATCGGAACCGGAGCCAACGTGACCTGGGATCTCAATCAAGTATTGCCCGGCACCTACACAGTTACTGCTGCAGTTGACGACGGATGCGGCGCATGCGGGGCAAAAATGACATTGACGGTTACGGTCCTGGAAAACGAATCCGCCCCGGCTTGCGTATGCCCCAAGATCACGATTGATGCTACTCACTTGAAAGAAAGGTCCTCTGAGCGGGTTTTCGGAGCGTATCTGACAGGGCCGGAGATGCCGAACCTAATATATGATTGGACCATTTCCGAAGGCACGATCAACTCCGGCCAGGGTACGCGTTTGATAGCAATTCAACCTTCAGGGAATCCTTCGGGTCAGCCGATAACCGTAACGGTTGAGGTTAGCGGTTTAGATACTAAGTGTGAATGTCCAACCACTGCATCGAGAACCTTTAGATATTGAGCATATTGATTGGCAGATGACGATGCCTCTAAATGTTTATACAATCGGTCATGGGCGACATCCGTTTGATTATTTTCTTGAGTTGCTTAGAAAATTTGAGATCGGGTTTGTTTGCGATGTGCGGAGTGTGGCGCGGTCGCGGTGGCCGCAGTTTAATGGGATGGTTTTACGGGAATTGTTGAAAGATAACGGCATTGGTTACGAGCATCTGCCCGAATGCGGCGGTCGGACGCGGGCCAAGCCGGAAGACCTTGCATGGGGCGTCGAACGCATTATCGAGATCGCATCCGAAGTGCCGACCGTGCTTATGTGTTCCGAATCGCACCCGCTTTCGCAGCATAAAATACCGCGTGCAAATTGCCACCGTATCGGAATGCTCGCGCCGATTCTGAAATCAAAAGGCGTTGAAAATATCGTTCACATCCTCCCCGACGGCCGCTCAATAGAATTCGACGAATCTGCCGTTCCGTCGATCTGGTAATTGCAGAAGCCCGACAATGCAGAAGCCCGCACGAAGTAAGGGCGAAAAGACTGGAACGCAGGCATCCCTGCCTGCTTCGAGTGCGGAGTGCGGACAGGAATGTCCGCGTTCCATTGCAGAAGCCCGCACGTAAGTAAGGGCGATACGCGCATCTCCGTGCCGAAACACGAGTGTGAACGAGCGCGCGGACGTGCGCATTCCGGTATCGCCCTTGCTCGCCATGCAGGCTTTTGCAAAGATGCGCAGCGTTGCGTGAATAAAACACTTGACAATGCCTGCAACATTGTGGTATGGTTACATTCTGCCGGCGCGACAGAAACCTCAATGGCTGATTATTCGGAACACACAGATTATGCCCATAGCAATGTTCGACCTCTTGCAGTTATTCGTTTCAGGTGTTTCAAACGTTTCATCCGTTTCAGGCGTTTCATTTGTTTCAAACGTTTCACAGAAACATAGATACCCCGCGCAGAAACGAAACACCCGAGCGGTCGGCAGATTACCTTATAAATGCGCACCGGCTTAAATAAAAATTCGCTCGATGATCGCTCGCTAAAAAAAGCCTGCGTCTTGCTTGCATCGAATTGCGACAAAATGGCGCTTGTTTTTGAAACTTACGGCCCGCCGCCGCTGTGGGATCGCTCGCCGGGGTTTTCGACGCTCTTGCAGATAATTCTTGAGCAGCAGGTTTCACTCGCCTCGGCGAAGGCGTGCTTTGACAAACTATGTACCAGGCTAGGCGATGTAACACCTGAAAATCTCCTGACTCTGGATGATGCAGAACTTAAAACCGCAGGTTTCAGCCGACAGAAAACGGGTTACGCAAGACATTTATCAGAAGCGATCTTGGAGAAAAGAATCGATATCGACAAGCTCCACAAGCTCCCGGACGCCGAAGTAAAAACCGAACTCATCAAGCTAAAAGGCGTCGGCGAATGGACTTCGGATATTTATCTTCTTATGGCGCTTTTGCGGCCGGACGTTATGCCAAAGGGCGACGTCGCGCTCCACGCGGCGTGGCACAACCTTTCAGGCGAACCGCGACCGACATCGGACGAATTTCTCACCATCGCCGAACGCTGGCGGCCATTTCGCTCAGTTGCCGCAAGACTATTATGGCACTATTATTTAAGCAAACGGGCCGCAAATGCGAGTGTAAACGAGGGCGTGCTCAATGCGAAAGCCCGCGCGTAAGCAAGGGCGATACCGGAATGCGCACGTCCGAGCGCTCGTTCACACTTAGCATTGAGTACACGCTCGTTGACAC
>JBOGOW010000024.1:0-17658 GCA_050748285.1 Pyrinomonadaceae bacterium | reverse complement strand
GCGATACCCGGTGGCTTTCATGCCGGCGAGCTTCGTTTTTTGTTTGATCACGCCGTCGCCGAACAGTTCTTTCGGAACATCAAGTCCGTCGGGCCGAATTCCGGTTGACCCCGAACGCGGTTCAAACGCTTTCTTCTGCCTGTCGGCGAGGAAAGCGGCGGTGACATTAAGTTCTTTTTCTTCTACGGCCGAACCGCCGGTTACGTCGGCAACATTGTCGGCTTTCAGCTCATCTTCGGCGACTTCCCACGATGTAATAAGGTCGGCGAGGTCATCTTCATCCTCGCCGCCTAGCGGGTCGATCACACGCACCGGTATCAAGGCGCCTGCCTGTATCGGCGGCGGAGTGTTCACGCTCGCAGTCGTAGGTTCCGGATTTCTGAATGCGAGAATGAGCACGACGACGACACCCATCAACAGAATAAGAAATGCCATCGCAACAGCTGCGATCATTAGTATCTGCGGGTTTTTCGACGCCGGCTTTTGCACCGCGGACGGTGGGACTGGTATCGACGGAGCCGGCTGGTCAAAGCTATGCTCGGGTTTTCGAGGAGAGATCTCTTCGGCGGTAGTCGCAGAAGCGAACGAGCGGCCGCCGCCTATGCTGACGCGAATGGTTGTGTTGCTCCCGATCTTAACGGTATCGCCATTCGCAAGCAGCCGCGGCCGCCCGGTTACTTTTTCTCCGTTAAGAAACGTACCGTTAAGCGAGTGTTCATCCGCGACATAAGCCTCGCCTTCGTCGATAAAGAACACAGTATTTTTGCGCGAAAGTCCTGTGTCTTCGAGCGCGATATCGGACGCATCGGTGCGGCCGATCGAGGTTTCGTTCTCTACGGTAACGTCCCGCTTGTCGTACGCAGATTCTATTTGAAGAGTTACTTTCAACTGGTCAATGATGATGCTCGTCGGCAACTTCCTTTAATTTTCCGATCTCAACGTGCTGCGAAAATTGATCAAAATGAAACATCGATTCGTCCTTGCAGTGTTCACAAAAGAAAGTAACATCGTCGCCGAGATACATATCCTTTAGATGATACGCGATAAAACATCCATAACACCGCTGAATACGTTTGCCGAATTCCTTTATTACTTCTTCGTTTATTATTTTGTCCATTTTTGCAAAATAAAATTTTAGCACAAAAATTTTTGGCGAAAGGCTTGCAAAACATGCCCGGATGTGTTTTGAATATAAGAAAGATGTTCGAGAGCATTCAAAACATTCATCTTCATCACCATCACGTGCACTTAACGGTCGCGCGTGAATCGAATCTCGTCTTTTAACCGACACAAAAGTAGATTTTTTCACCCGACGCTAACTTGAAAAAGTTTCGATGGCGTCGTTTTGTCATTTTTCGGATATGAAATTAAAAATCGCACTGCAAAAACAAGGAAAGCTCGCTGACGGTTCGACCCACCTGCTGCGAAAATGCGGCATCGGTTTTTCGAACGGTCTTGGCAAGCTCCGCGCCGAGGCGTCTGATTTTCCGCTCGAGATGTACTTTCTTCGCGACGACGACATACCGGATTATGTTGCAGACGGCGTCGCCGATATCGGCATCGTCGGTGAAAATGTGCTCGCCGAAGATCCTAAAGATGTTGAGACAATTGAGAAACTCGGCTTTGGCCGATGCCGCTTATCGATCGCGATTCCGAAGAATTTGGAATACGAGGGAATTGCCGATCTTGATGGAAAACGTATTGCCACGAGCTATCCGAAAGTTCTCGGTCGTTTCTTTGCGTCTAACGCCGTTGTCGCAGACATTCATGAGATCAGCGGTTCGGTCGAGATCGCTCCGTCGATCGGCTTGGCGGACGCCGTCTGCGATCTGGTAAGTTCGGGCAGTACGCTGTTTTCAAACGGCCTCCGTGAGGTTGAAACGGTGATGAATTCCGAGGCTGTTCTGATCGCCGGAAAAGATCTGAACAGTGAACTTCGCGAAATTTTCGACCGTCTTCTTTTCCGAATTCGGAGCGTAAGGGCGGCGTCGCAAAACAAATATATTCTGCTGAACGCTCCTACAGAAAAGGCCAAAGAGATCGCGCGAATTCTACCGGGAATGAAAAGCCCGACGATAGTTCCGTTGGCTGAACCAGGCTGGACGTCGATTCATTCGGTCATAAACGAAAACGATTTTTGGGAAGTTGTCGGAAGCCTGAAACGCGCCGGAGCGGAAGGGATTTTGGTGCTTTCGATAGACCAGATGATTAGGTAAGCGAAATGGAAATTATCGAATACCCGGAAAAGAAAACATGGGCTGAGATTTTGCAGCGGCCATCGCTCGACACAGAATTCCTAAAACGGACGGTCGGTGAAATTCTCGCCAATGTAAAAGCAAACGGCGATGCAGCACTTCGAAATTATGCGCGGGAATTCGACAAGGTCAAAGTTGATGAATTTCTTGTAAACGAACAAGAATTTGCGGATGCAGAAGCGGTGGTTCCTTCAGAATTGAAACAGGCGATCAATCTCGCAAAGGCGAATATTGAAAAATTTCATGCTTTGGCGAAACCCGCGCGAAATATCATAGAAACTATGCCGGGCGTTTTCTGCTGGAAAAAACGAGTGCCGATAGAAAAGGTCGGCCTATATGTTCCCGCCGGAAGCGCACCGCTTTTTTCGACGGTTCTTATGCTGGCAATACCGGCAAAGCTCGCCGGCTGCCGCGAGATAATAATTTGTTCACCGCCAAACGCGGACGGAAAAATAAATCCCGTTACTTTGTATGCAGCAAGGCTTTGCGGAGCGACAGAAGTTTTCAAGATCGGCGGCGCGCAGGCCATCGCAGCTTTAGGTTTTGGGACCGAAACCTTCCCGAATGTTTACAAGATATTCGGCCCCGGCAATCAGTTTGTAACGGAAGCAAAATTGCAGATCATGCGTTCGGGCGTTGCCATAGACATGCCCGCCGGCCCATCGGAAGTTGCCGTTCTGGCAGACGAAACATGCTTGCCGGAGTTTGTCGCTGCTGATCTTCTGGCGCAGGCCGAACACGGCGCGGACAGTCAAATCATTCTCGTCTCGACTTCAAGGAGTGTCATCGACTATTCAATTGTCGAAGTCAATAAACAAATCGAAACCCTGCCGCGGAAGTCTATTGCAGCATCAGCATTGCAAAATTCGAAAGCAATTTTAGTCGAAAGCATCGAAATCGGAATCGATCTTCTGAACGAATACGCGCCGGAGCATCTCATTCTTACAGTAGAAAATGCTGAAGTCGTAGCTGAAAAAGTTATCAACGCAGGCTCGGTTTTTATCGGCAACTATTCGTGCGAAAGTGCGGGCGACTATGCTTCGGGGACGAATCACACGCTGCCGACCAACGGATACGCCCGCGCTTTTAGCGGTGTTTCGGTCGAAAGTTTTATGAAAACGATCACGTTTCAGCGGCTGACCGAAGACGGCGTCCGGCGGCTTGGGCCTGCGATAGAAACCATGGCCGCCGCCGAAGGACTTGATGCACACAAGCGAGCGGTTTCGGTAAGGCTTGCGAATCTTGGAGGTGGCAATGACGTTTGATCTTGATAAAATCGTCCGCACAAATATTAAGAATCTGAAACCGTATTCATCCGCGCGGACTGAATTTGGCGGATCGGCCGAAGTTTTTTTGGACGCGAACGAAAACGCCTTTGGCTCGCCGGCCGGCAATAATTACAACCGGTATCCCGATCCGCTCCAGACGTTATTAAAAGGCCACATCTCCGAATTTAACAACATTGCTTCATCGCAAATATTTGTCGGAAACGGCAGCGATGAAGTGATCGATCTGCTGATACGCATATTTTGCGAGCCTCGCCGCGATGAAATAATCATTTGCTCACCGACTTATGGAATGTATCGTGTTTCGGCGGAAATAAATGATGTTTCTGTAACCGAAGCTTCTTTGACCGATGAATTTCAGCTAAACGTCCCGGCCATTTTTAACGCGATTTCCGAGCGGACAAAACTTATATTCATCTGCTCACCAAACAACCCGACCGGCAATCTAATGTCTCGCAGGGACATTGTCGAGATCGCCAAATATTTCCACGGCATTGTCGTCGTTGACGAGGCGTATGTTCATTTTGCGGGCGAGCCGTCGATGATAAATGATTTGAGCAAATTGCCAAACCTTGTCGTCTTGCAGACGTTCTCAAAAGCGTGGGGTATGGCCGGCTTGCGTGTCGGCATTGCGTTCGCTTCCGCCGAGATCGTCGCTCTTTTAAATCGCGTTAAGCCGCCTTACAACGTAAGCAGCATTGCACAAAGCGCGGTTTGGGACGCCTTCGACCATTCGGCAAAATTGACCGATTGGATCGCTGTCATCAACACCGAACGACAGAAACTTTCCGAAGCGTTGGGAAAATTTGAATTCGTAAAAAAAATCTATCCATCTGACGCGAATTTTATTTTGGTAAAAACGGATAATGCGGATGGAATTCATCAATATCTCGTCAACAAAAAAATCATTATCCGAAACCGAAGCCGTGTCGCCTTGTGCGAAGGCTGTGTGCGAATAACCATCGGAACGCCGGACGAGAATGATCGGCTTCTGGAGGCTCTCGATCGATTTGAGAATTCGTCCGAAATAGCGAATAACGTATAGCGAAAAGCGAATAACCATTATGAAGAAAGTCTTATTTATCGACCGTGACGGCACAATCATTCGCGAGCCGCATGATTTTCAAATTGACCTGCTTGAGAAACTTAGATTTCTGCCGGGCGTGATCGCCAATCTTGGCAAGATCGCGCGCGAAACTGATTTTACGCTTGTGATGGTAACGAATCAGGACGGGCTTGGCACGGAGAGTTTTCCGGAATCGGCGTTTTATCCGGCGCAAAATTTTGTGCTGCAAACCCTTGCGGACGAAGGCGTTGAATTTGCTGACGTTTTCGTTGACCGAACTTTTGAGCATGAGAATTCGCCGACGCGAAAGCCCGGAACGGCGATGCTGACAAAATATCTCGATGGCGATTACGACCTTGCAAATTCTTATGTTATCGGCGACCGTCCGACCGATGTGCAGCTAGCGCGAAATCTCGGTGCAACTGCGATCTACATCAAAAACAAAAATTTCCCACTTGATGATGCCGATGACAACACAATCACGGTTGAAGGTTGGACGGAAATTTACGACCTTTTGCGAAAACCGCCACGCCGCGTTACACACCGACGCGAGACAAAAGAAACCACGATAGACGTAACTTTGAACCTCGACGGTACGGGCAAAGCGGAAATTGTGACCGGCATTTCGTTCTTCGATCATATGCTCGAACAGCTTGCGCGTCATGGCTCGGTTGATCTGATGATAGCGGCAAAAGGCGACCTGCATATCGACGAGCATCATACAATTGAAGATGTTGCGATCACGCTAGGCGAAGCTTTTTCGCTTGCGCTCGAAGATAAACGCGGAATCGAGCGTTACGGTTTTTGCCTACCGATGGACGATTGTCTCGCGCAGGTTGCGGTCGATTTTGGCGGGCGAAACTGGATCGTTTGGGATGCGGAATTCAAGCGAGAAATGATCGGAGAAATGCCGACCGAGATGTTTTTTCATTTCTTTAAGTCATTCAGCGACAAGGCTTTGTGCAACTTGAACATCAAGGCCGAGGGAACCATAGAGCATCATAAGATCGAGGCGATCTTCAAGGCATTTGCAAAGGCGGTGAAGATGGCTGTCCGTCGCGAAGGCTTGCAGTTGCCGAGCACAAAAGGAGTTTTGTGAGAGTTGCGATTGTAAAATACAACGCCGGGAACACGGCGTCGGTGGTCAATGCGCTAACAAGGATCGGCGTCGAATCGGTTGTATGCGACGATGCAGAAACGCTTAGGCAGGCAGACAAGGTTATTTTTCCGGGAGTCGGCGAGGCGTCGAGCGCGATGCGATATTTACGCGAACGAAAACTCGACAATGTGATCAAATCGCTGACGCAGCCTGTGTTCGGCATTTGTCTTGGGATGCAGCTTATGTGTTCCGATTCGGAGGAAAACGATACGGAATGCCTCGGCATTTTTTCGGCTCGAGTTCGCGGTTTTGAGCCGTCGAATCTAAAGGTTCCGCATACAGGCTGGAACACCGTTCACGATCTTGATTCGCCACTTTTTGCTGGCGTAATAGACGGCGAATATTTATATTTTGTTCACGGATACTTTGTCGAAACCGGCGAACAGAGAACGGCGACCTGCGATTACGGCGTAAGGTTTGCCGCGGCGATGGACAAAGATAATTTCCACGCCGTTCAGTTTCATCCCGAAAAATCGGGAACTGCGGGACAGTGCATTTTGGAAAACTTCTTGAAATTATGATCGAAATAATTCCCGCAATCGATCTGATCGACGGCAAATGCGTTCGGCTGACGCAGGGCGATTTTGAGCGAAAAAAAATTTATTCAAACGACCCGCTTGAAACGGCAAAACAGTTTGAAGCCGCCGGACTAAAGCGCCTTCACATCGTCGATCTTGACGGCGCAAAAACCGGGAGCCCAAAGAATCTGAATGTACTCGCAGCGATCGCAAACGCGACAAATTTAGTCATCGATTTTGGCGGTGGGATAAAAACCGAAATTGATCTTAATGCGGTATTTTCAGCCGGTGCGACAATTGCCAACATCGGCAGCCTTGCCATAAAAGAACCGGCCGTTTTTTTCACGTGGCTCGCAAAATACGGCAGCTCAAAAATTCTTCTCGGGGCCGATTCAAAAGACGGGAAAGCGGCGATAAACGGTTGGCAGACGACAACCGAAAAAGACATTTTGGAAATGCTAATTAAGTACGCCGACCGAGGCGTGAAACAAGTGTTTGTTACCGATATCGGGCGCGACGGCGAGATGAAAGGTCCTGCCATTTTGCTTTACAAGGCGATTCGCAAAGCGCTTCCAAATTTAAGTTTGATCGCCAGCGGCGGAGTTTCATCGCTTACAGACATTGAGGAACTTGAACGCATCGGCTGCACCGGCGTGATCATTGGTAAGGCGATATACGAAGGCAAGATAGAACTGAACGATTTGAGAAAATATGCTGGCTAAGCGAATAATTCCCTGCCTTGACGTAAAGGATGGACGGACGGTAAAGGGCACGAACTTCGTCGGCCTCCGCGACGCCGGTGATCCGGTTGAGCTGGCCGCAAGATATTGCGATGAAAGCGCAGACGAACTCGTTTTGCTGGACATCACGGCGACAAACGAAAAACGCAAGACGCTGACAGGCCTCGTACGCCGCGTTGCCGATGAGGTAAATATTCCGTTCACGGTTGGCGGCGGAATTTCGACTGTTGAAGACATCGGAGCATTGCTCGATGCCGGTGCGGACAAGGTTTCTATAAATACGGCGGCGGTGAAAAGGCCGGAGATATTGGAAGAAGCGGCAAAAAACTTCGGCTCGCAATGTGTCGTGCTGGCAATCGACGCGAAAGAAACCGAACACGGTTGGAAAGTTTTTCTCAACGGCGGACGGATCGCCACGGAAATTGATGTGCTTGAATGGGCAAAACGCAGTGTCGGTCTCGGTGCAGGCGAGATACTTCTTACGTCGATGGATGCCGATGGCACAAAAAAAGGATTTGAGATCGGACTGACGCGTGAAATATCCTGCTCGGTCGGCGTGCCCGTAATCGCCTCCGGCGGTGCGGGAACGATGCAGGATTTCGCCGAAGTCTTCATAGAAGGTAACTCAGACGCAGCGCTTGCCGCAAGCGTTTTTCATTATGGCGAAATCGGCGTTAGGGAACTAAAAGCATTTTTAAAAATGCGCGGCGTTGAGGTGCGGATATGAATCTTGATTACGAAAAATATGCCGACGGTCTGATTCCCGCGATCGTTCAGGATGCGGATACGGGAAGCGTTTTGATGCTCGGCTTTATGAATGCCGAGGCTGTTGAGACGACTAATCAAACCGGCCGCGTTACATTTTATTCGCGCTCGCGGCAGACGCTTTGGACAAAGGGCGAAACGAGCGGCAACTATTTGGAATTGGTTTCGATGTCGGCGGATTGCGACCGCGATACGCTGTTGATAAAGGCGCGACCGGCCGGGCCGGTTTGCCATACGGGAAGCGACACCTGTTTTGCGGAAGCGAACACAAGCTCATTTTTACATGAACTGGAAAAAGTGATTGACGAACGTCGCAACAATCCTTCGAGCGATTCATAGGTGTCTAAATTGTTTGCTAAAGGCATAAACAAGATCGCACAGAAGGTCGGCGAGGAAGCGATCGAGCTTGTGATCGCTTCGAAGGACGATGACATCGCAGATTTCAAAGCCGAAGCGGCCGATTTGTTGTTTCATTACCTCGTCCTGCTGAACAAGAAGAGTGTTACTTTGAACGATGTTCTGGAAATATTGAAAAGCAGGCGGAAATGATTCATTTGATCACGCCGCGCTTCGACGCTTCAATGAACTCTAACAAAAGGTCGACCTCCGGGCAATCGTATATTTTTTCGCGGATCGCCGCTACGGCCTGCGTCGTGTTGAGTTTTGAAGAAAGCAAAAGCCGGAATGCCTGACGGATCTTTTCAATCGTGCTCTTTGAATGGCCGCGACGACGCAGGCCGACCCTGTTTGTCCCATAGCATTTTGCGTGGTTTCCGTATGACAAGGAAAAAGGAAGCGGATCTTTTACCACAACGGAATACGCACCGATAAATGATTCGCGTCCGATTCGCGTGAATTGATGAATGCCGCAGAAAGCGCCTATGGTAATCCGGTCGTCGGCAATTACGTGTCCGGCAAGAGCGGTGCCATTTGCAAAAACATTTTCATTGCCAACGATGCAGTCATGTGCAATATGCACCTGCGCCATCAACAAGTTGTCGTCGCCGATCTTGGTCAATCCGCCGCCGCCTTCGGTGCCGCGATGTATCGTTACGCCCTCGCGGATCTGATTTCTCCTGCCGATCTCGGTACGCGTCGGTTCACCGGCGTATTTTAAATCCTGAGGCTCCAGGCCGATAGTTACAAATGGAAATACGTGCGTATCTTCACCGATCGAGGTTATCCCATCGACAACAATATTAGATTCGAGACGAACGTTTCTTGCCAGGACGACTTGGCTGCCTACGGTACAAAATGGACCGATATAGCAATCTTCTGCGATATGAGCATCAGCCGCGATGATCGCAGATTCGTGAATAAATGATGACATTGCTGTTTTCAATCTTCGTCTGCCGTCTCCTTAGGAGCACTTTCGTTTGGCCTTTCAGAGGTTTCAACAAATCGGTCGCGAATTATCAGCCATGTGAAAACCGCCATTGCGGGAATCGATAGTATTGCTCCCAAAATCGCACCGCCAATTGTCGAAACAATTAGACCCGCCACGCCAAGAAAAATCTTTTTCTTGATAATCCCAGTTATCAGCGGGATCAATCCAAGGACGAATCCGACGGCAACCGGTATCAAGCCATAAAGAAGCGCTTCGGTATAGGTAAGTCTGATTTCTTCCATTACGTTTTCAGCTCCGTTCTATCGGCTATTACACAAAGGATGTCGGCTTCGGCTGTGACATTTCCGTCAACGGTTGCGATGCCGCGCATTTTCTGAATCTTTCGACCGGCGCAAACGGCGACGACTTCCAGGCGGAGCGTGTCGCCGGGAACAACCGGTCGGCGAAAGCGTGCCGAATCGATACCGCTAAAAAGCGGCACTTTAGATTCGGGATCTTCTAATTCCCGCAACGCGAGTATAGCACCCACTTGTGCCAGAGCCTCTATCTGAAGCACGCCCGGCATTACCGGCATTCCGGGAAAATGCCCCGCAAAAAACGGCTCGTTGATCGTAACCTGTTTGACGCCCACGATCCGTGTCGCCGGCTCGATCTCGATTATCTTGTCAACCAACAAAAAAGGATAGCGGTGCGGCAAGATCGCCTGGATCGCTTTTGAATCGTAGATCACCATTTGAAAGAGTTTCAGTTTAGCGCAAAAAACGAACAGCCGGTAAAAGCAAAACTTTAACCGGCTGCCAATCCATTTTATCTACATCAACAATGCTATTTCGGCGTGCTTGC
The DNA here is from genome assembly GCA_050748285.1 of Pyrinomonadaceae bacterium. Taxonomy (GTDB): domain Bacteria; phylum Acidobacteriota; class Blastocatellia; order Pyrinomonadales; family Pyrinomonadaceae; genus OLB17. The sequence goes on along the minus strand of JBOGOW010000024.1, from coordinate 7,678 downwards.
AGTAGCCGCAGCGGCGGGACGAGCATTATAGAAAATTATGAACTCTTTTGTAACGTTTGCAGTAGGATCGAGATGCAGGATGGCACCCGCCTGCGCAAGTTTGTCTATATCAAAAATAACCGCGTATCCCTTTGACTTGCCAAAATCCGCCAATGCTTTGCCGATGTCCTGATTTACAGGCCCAAGTATTTCGCCGCCGCGTTTTTGGATCCAAGCGTCATATTCTTTCTTCTTGAATTCGAGTTCGCGGCCAAGGCGTTCGCCTTCATCACGCTTAGCAAGAAGCGCATTATTATCGATCGGAACACCTGCCGCCGGCGTCTTTTGAAGGTCACTAGCTATGCCCTGAATCCGGGTCTGAAGATTGACCAGTTCCGTTTCACGCGGTTTCGCTTCGGTTGCCAGGGCCTTATATGCACTGACATATTTTATGATGCCCGCTTTTTCGTCGGCAAAATCGCCGGTATCGACCCATCCGATCTTGCCCGTTGCCGCCGGTACCTGTGCAAAGGCGGACACGCCCATCAAAACCACGAAAGCAAATACCGCTCCAATAATTCTAAACTTCTTCATTTTATTAAATGCTCCTAAAACTGCCTCTTAACAGAATTTCTAACTACTTTGAAACAATAAATCGTCTTTGTGTTGCCCAGCGAAGCGGCAGAAACCAAAATAACGTCAAATATTATTTCATTGACGAATCGAAGTCAATTCACGAAAACCGCTATGCATGACTCGGGATAACGACTAGAATGTGCGGCCAACAGTAAATTTAAATCCATTGCGCTTGCCGGGCAAGAATATGCCCGGCAATTCCGGCGTTATTCCGAATTGTGCATTCGGATTGTAAAAATAGATAAGGCGGAACGGCACATTTACGATCGGCACCTGGACGCGAAGTTCCAGGCCGACGCTCGCCTTATAATCTCTCAACTTTGCAAACGAACTGTCGTCAACCCGAAGTATCGAATTCTGCTGAGCCTCGCCGCGAAGGAATATCTGCTGTATCTGCGGCGTTAGGCTTGTCGGGCATCCCGATCTGTTGCCGCGACAAAATTCATTTACAAAGTCGGTTCTCGTTATGATCCGTCCGCGATAAAACAGGATGCTTCCAAAACTGCTTTCAAGCACCGGCGTATTTATCAGCGAAAGTGCGGTTACGCGCCCGGCACCGAGAAAAGTATCATCCTGGAGAAATTCGCTGTTGATCACCTGCGAACCGGATCTGCGAAGGTTGAAAACCGCCCCGACATCGGCAAAGACCGCAAGGGTTGCAGGGCCGAATATCGGAACACGATATTCAAAGTTTCCGAGAAGCTGCGTATCACCCCCGACAAAGCGGAAATTTCGCGAAAATAGAGCCGGATTCGCACCCGAAATTCCTGTGAGTTGTCCAAGCGCGGCGATCTCGATAGGAATATTCGGATTCTCAAATCCCGTAATCGGAATCGGCGTTCCGCTTGCATTCGTTGCTGCCGAAACATTTCGCGTCGTTACAAAAGTATCGAATGGGGAGATCGGCCCGATGGAACGAGATTCATAGCCGCGAAGGTCGTTCTCGCTTCCCAGAAAAAATCTTTCAAAAACCGGAATTCCACCGACAAATGCAATTGAATTTGCGTTTCGAATATTATCAGTGATCGCAAAGGCGCCGACCGTGCCGGCTTGTATGCGGAATGCGAAAACGTCAGGAGTTTTGGTTTTTCTCTTTCGGATAGGAATGAATTTCGTAAGGCTGATGCTCGGCGAATACGTTCGAACATCGCCGCCAAGACCCGCTAAACCGATCGATGCGGATATCTGCTGGCCGCCTACGGTATCGATGCCGTTCGCGGCCGGTTTCCGTGTGTCATATACAAACGTGCCGGTGATGCGGCTGGTCAAAATGCCCGGCTGAGCAAAAATGACAGGGATGCGGGCCGCTGGATCGGCACTTTGATTCACGGGTGGATCAGTGATCGAGGTTGACGAAAATTGGTAAGTCAATCCAACACGCGAAAATTGTGTAAATCGTCGCTTTTTGAAAAAGATTTCAGATAGAGGGGCGGTGGCAAAAACATTAAATCCGAAAGTACTCTGCGTGAATAAGTTGCTTTCATCTGTTCTGATCTGACCGAGCGGGTTGAACAGATCGTTTAGAACATTCGTGTTCTGGGTTAAGAAAGTGCCCTCGCCAAAGAATTTGGCCTTAGAAACAAACGCAGAGAACCCAACCGATATCGGGCGGTCTCGAAAATACGGTTCCTGGTACGAAAATTGAAAGGTCTGCTGACGGTTACCGGCTCCGGCTGTAAACGAAAGTATCTCGCCGCGCCCGGCCAAATTATTTGTCGAATATTCCAGCCCGAAAAAGGTGCCGCCGATGCCGGATACGCCGCCATTGAACGATATCTGCTGACGCCCTTTTTCCTTGATCTTTACGATCAGATCAACATCTCCGTTTTCCTCGTCCGTGCGTTTTTCAATATCCTGATCATTGTCGATCGGGTCGAAATATTGCGTCTGGTTCAGCCGCGAGACAGAGATGTCGAGATATTGATCGTTATAAATATCGCCTTCGTTTAACAGGAATTCGCGACGCAATACCTTGTCACGAGTAAACGTGTTGCCGGTAAACTCAAGCCGCCGCAGAGAGAATTGTTTCCCCTCATCGATAACGATCTTGATATCGACTATTCCTTCGTCCGGATTGGCCGGATTGTCCTTAAAATCCGGTTCCGGTTCGGCATTATACTGAATAAAACCCTGCGAGCCATAGACTTTTCTCAGGTTGTCGTAAACAACATCCTGAACGCGTTTTCCGTCTGCAATGTCGCCGGGTTTAAGCCCCAGGAAGCCCTGAATCTGCTGTTCGGAAAAGATCGAATTTCCCTCGATCTCGATCTTGCCGACCCTGTATAGCTTGCCTTCGGTTACAGGCACGATGATCTTCAATGTGTCGTCGATAGATGAGATAAGCGGCAGCGGTATCGTGATAAGCGGCAGATAATCGGTGCGTTTCACTCCAAGGCCTACAATTTCCGGTTCGCCGATACGCGCCTGAAAATATCCCTTTGAGAACATATATGAGCGAACGTTTTTTTGAAGGTCGAATTGAAGTTTTCGGAGATCGAGAATGTCCTGACCCTTGACTCTGGAAACAAGTCCGGTCTCTTTTACAAGCTCCATCGCTCCGCGCAGTTCACTGTCTTTAAAATGCTCGTTTCCCTGAAAATCGATCTCGAAGATCCGCGAACGATTGCCCTGCTCGACCTCGAACGTTACCGCGATCGAGGTTGCGGAAACCTCTTCTTCCTTTACATTTACCTTTGCATTCGGAAAGCCCTTTGAGGCAAGCAGCTCGCGCAGCACGCGTGTGCCGGCACGCGCTTTCACAGGGTCATAAATCGATTCTTTCGAAATGCCGACACGCTGTTCGCGAAAGGCTTTTAAAACGTCGGATTCCTGGATCGCCTTCATGCCGGTGAACTGCAGATCACGGATGATCGGCCATTCGCGCACCTCGAATATCACATTGACGCCGCCGCGGTTGCCGTCCGTAGTCAAAACACGTGTTGCCGATTTGTCAAAAAAATTGAGTGAGAGCAATGCCTGGAGGTCGCGTTCGAGAGCAGCGGGATCGTAAATATCGCCAGGTTGAGTAGTTATATAATAAATCAGGTCTTCGTCGCGGAGGCGTCGATTTCCCTGAATATCGATAGATTCAACGATCTGTTGTTTTGAGACAACGGCGTTTCCAAGCTCTGCCGCATCGCTCTCGCGGGCATGCGAAAAAAAAGGTACGAAAAACGCAAGGCCCAAAACTGCGAGCCAAATAGCGCGAAATCCTTGCATAAGAAAAAAATCCCCGAAACGTGCTGCCTTGGAGAGCATGTTTGAAACCCGCCCGAAATAAACCGTCTGCTCAATAAAGTGAAAGAATAACCAATAAAAAGCGGCATTTCAATTTCCAAATATTGACGCTTTCTAAGATTCTTGTAAGCTCTTTCAGGTTGCCCGAAGCCAAAGCCGCCGCAAAGCCCTAAATTATACAATCTATCGCGCGGGAAAGCGAAAAGGGGTTGTTTGAAATAAAGAATGGGGAGAAGATTTATCCACTAAATTAAAAAAAATAACACGAAAATTTATCTCTTTTTTTGATGTTATTTCGTGTAATTTGGTGGTCTCAAAATCTTCCTCAAAGCCTCGTCAGTCATCCATTGTTAGACAAATTACCGACGTTCCGTCGGAAGACGGCATCAAACTTTCGAGAGCGTAAGATGCTTCTCGATCTCACCGGTTAGCAACGAACGAATACCGAGCCGTTCGCCGTCAACAAATACTTCGACTTCATATTCGTCTTCCAGCTGACCTTGTATCATTGCCTCCGAAAGTTCGTCCTCAATATACTTTTGAATCGCGCGCCTTATCGGTCTTGCGCCAAAGCCGCGCTCGCCGCTTGTTTTTTCGAGTATCCAGTTTCGCGCTTCTTCGGCAACCGACAGATTCAAGCTCTGTCCGGCAAGAATGTCGTTGAGCGAGCCGATCTGAAGATCGATGATCGCTTTCAAGTCGGCTTCGGTGAGTTCATCAAAGATTATCGTTTCATCCAGTCGATTTATGAATTCCGGTGCGAAAGCCTGTTTTACCTCGCTCATCACCTGATCCTCGAGCTTTTCACGTGATGCAGACGGACCGTTCTGAAATCCCAGATTTCCGCGTTTTTGTATCGCACGGGCACCGATATTCGATGTCATTATGAAGATCGCGTGGCTGCAATCGACGGTATTGCCAAGCGAATCGGTCAATATTCCGTCTTCAAAAATCTGAAGCATTACGTTTACAACATCGGGATGTGCCTTTTCTATCTCGTCGAACAGCACGATCGAATACGGCGTTCTGCGAAGCCGTTCGGTCAACTGGCCGCCTTCTTCGTGGCCGACATATCCCGGTGGTGAGCCGATAAATTTCGCGGCCGAATGCTTTTCCATAAACTCGCTCATATCGAAACGAATCAGAGATGTTTCGGACATGAACAGGTATTTCGCAAGCGACCGCGCGACCTCGGTTTTGCCAACGCCGGTCGGTCCTAGAAATAGAAACGACCCGACCGGACGCTTGCGATCTTTTAATCCGGCACGCGAACGTCTGATCGCACGTGCGAGAGCCGATATTGCAGGCCGCTGCGAAACTATGCTTTTGTGAAGCTCGGCTTCGATCTCAAGCAGCCGCTTCGATTCATCCAAACCAACCGCTCTTACCGGAATGCCGGTCGCGCGTGCGATGACGTCATCGACATCGCTCTTTCTAACTTCGACAACAGCAAGTGCATCATCGATCGACCTTAATTCGATATTGAGCAGATGTTCGTCTTTGGCCGCGGTTCGTTTCCATGACTCAATGGTTTCCTTCCACGATTGTTCAGCAGGTTCCTTGTCATATGCCCGCAGCTTGGCGCGTGCACCGGCCTCATCTAGGACGTCGATGGCCTTGTCCGGAAGAAACCGGTCGCTGATAAAACGATTCGACTGAAAAACAGCCGCCTCGATCGCTTCGACTGTGTAACGCACCTGATGAAACGCTTCGTATCGTTCGGCAATTCCTTTTATGATCTCGATAGCTTCTGCTTCCGACGGCGGCGTGATCCGTACCGCCTGAAAACGACGTTCAAGCGCCCGATCTTTCTCAATCGACCTGCGAAATTCGCCCGGTGTTGTGGCACCGATACATTGAATTTCGCCACGTGATAATGCGGGTTTCAGGATATTCGCCGCATCAAGCGTCCCTTCGGCCGAGCCGGCGCCGACCAGCGTGTGAAGCTCATCGATAAAAACAATGCAGTCGCCGGTTTCGCGAAGTTCGGTAACGATCTTCTTTAAACGCTCTTCGAACTGTCCGCGATATTTCGTGCCTGCAACAATGAGCGAAAGATCTAGCGAAAGTATCCGTTTATTTTCGAGAAAAGCCGGGACGCGGCGTTCCGCGATCCGCTGAGCAAGACCCTCGACGATCGCCGTTTTTCCAACGCCTGCTTCGCCGATCAAAACGGGATTGTTTTTCGTCCGTCGGCAAAGGATCTCGATAAGCCTTTCCAATTCCGCCTCACGACCGATCAACGGATCGAATTTACCGTCCGCGGCCAGATCGGTAAGATCACGTGTAAATTCCGTCAGATTAGGCGTTTTCGTTGGCTCTTTTTTTATCTCATTCAGCATCGAACGCTCGCCGAATTGTTTCGCCGCCTCGTTGCGAATATCCTGAATTCGCAGGCCGAATTGGATCAAAATTTCAGCGGCAACCGAACGCTCCTCACGAAGCAAACCCATAAGGATATGCTCGGGGCCGACGTTTCGGCTTTTCAACGAGCGGCTCTCTTCGTTTGCGTAAAATAGGACTTTTTTTGTTTCGGGGGAAAGATGCAGTTCGGCCGACTGCGGAATCCGGTCGCGTACCGCGATGCGATCTTCGATCTCGGCACGTATCTTGTCTGCGCCAAAATCGCGTCTTAATGGAAACAACCTTCCCGCGACGGTTTTGTCTTCGCGTATAAGTCCGAGCAAGATATGTTCGGGAGCGATAACGGGAGAGCCGTATTGCAACGCCTCGTAGCGTGCAAAAAAGATGATCCTTCGGGAACGTTCTGAGTAGCGTTCGAACATAAATTCAGGGCCGCGCGGCCAGCGAGATCGTTTACCTATTATAACGAAATTCGCGGGCTGCAATCCACTTGGGCAAAATTCAACTTCTAAAATCTAGCCAATCAAAGGATTAAAAAGCCCTTTTATCCAGAATAAAAGGTCAAAAAAAGTTTATGGACTTGACGGAGCAAAACCAGCTTAGTTAGTCATTCGTGAACTTGAATCGACGCCGATATTTCCGAGTTCGTCCGGCTGAGGTATTTCGATAACGACAGCTTCGTCTTTTTTCGTGATGCCGCGAATAATTTTTCCGGCCGGCGCGAGCTCGACTTTTGAAGAAAGTACGCGGCTGATACGCTTTGGCAAAAGCATCGGCGCAAGGCTGGCGATCGAATCGGAAAGCGCGATAATATCGCCGCCGCCCGACCAATGTTCGCGAACAACGTTTTCATCCGAACGATTTACAAGCCGAAGCAGCGTCAAGGCGACAACATAAATATCGTCAACCTGACCGATGAACGGAAAAACGTCTGGAATAAAATCTATCGGCGAGATGACATATACAATGGCGGCGAGAAAAAGCGCTTTTTCCGCGGTCGGGACGCGAGCGTCTTTCAGCAAACGGCCAAGCAGCATCACCATATTCGGCAGGAACATAAGGAAGTTGCTCATCCTGCCTTTCGCTTCACGCTTTTTCAGCTTTGTTTTCGGCTTTTTCATCGGCGTTATTCGTTCGTGTCATTTAAGTCTAAAAACTACCCGTGCTTTGTGCAAGTTTAGTTGCGAATCGTTGTATGGTAAATTCTGTTTGGAGTTCCAGCTTTAGCTGGCTCTTTGTAGCGGAACGGCAGCTAAAGCTGGACTCCAATTACAAGAACTCCAAACTTATGATCCTCGAACAAATTCGCCAACGTGCCGCCGCCGATCCGCAGCATATCATCTTGCCTGAGGGTGAAGACGCTCGAACACTACAGGCCGCCGAGATTTGCGTTCGCCAAAAGATCGCAAAGATCACGGTAATCGGCATGGAGGAAAAAATGCGCGAGCTCGCAGTCGAATCC
>JBOGOW010000023.1:0-17781 GCA_050748285.1 Pyrinomonadaceae bacterium | reverse complement strand
GATGGAGATCACCTTGATCGCCCCGATCGCAATGGAAAAAGGACTAAGATTCGCCATCCGCGAAGGCGGTCGCACTGTCGGAGCCGGCACAGTGTCGGAAGTGGTGGAATAGATATTAGTCATTAGTCCTTTGTCCTTGGTCATTTGCTAAGGACAAAGGACGAATGACAAAGGACCAAAGAAATGCCGAGAGATAATATTATTTTGCAGTGTACTGAGTGCAAAGAGCGCAATTACGTGACGACCAAGAACAAGAAAACGCAGCCGAACAGGCTCGAATTCAAAAAGTTCTGTCGCCGCTGTCGCTGCCATACGCTGCATAAAGAGAATAAGTAGAGAGTTGAGAGTTGCAAGTAGAGAATAAAGAGTTGTCAGTCGATTTACATGACTCTCATCTCTCCACTCTTTACTCACACACAGGGGTATGGTGTCAATGGTTAGCATGGAGGTCTCCAAAACCTTAGGTGCGGGTTCGAATCCTGCTACCCCTGCCATTGATATTTAAGACGGGTAATTAGCCTGTTCAAAACTATATCGACATACTAAAAGCTTGTCGAAAGGGAGAAATAAGTGTCCGAAACGGCAGAAAATCGATCGAAAGGCGGAGTCGGTGAATTCATCGCGGGAACACGCGAGGAAATGCGCCGCACGACGTTTCCGTCCGGCGATGAAGTTCGCAAAACAACGATCATCGTGATCATAAACGTCATATTTTTTGCGATCTATTTATTTTTCATCGATCAGGCGTGGACATATATTTTGGAAGGCGTTACCTGGGTTGTGAACTCGATCGCGGGCATATAAGGATATTTGAAGATGAGGCAGTGGTATTTTATCCACACATATTCCGGACACGAAAACAAGGTGGTTGAAAGCCTGAACGCGCGTATTCGCGACCTCGAACTCGAGGGCTTGATTACCGAGGTGAAATTGCCGAAGGAAAAGGTCGTCGAGCGAATCGGCGATAAGGATCGCGTGTCCGAACGGATGTTCTATCCCGGATATGTGCTGGTCGAGATCGAATGCGACGAGAAAGGGAAAATTCCCGATAACGTCTTTCACGCGATCAAATCGACCCCGAAAGTTACGGGATTTCTTGGCGGAAAAACGCCGACGCCGCTTTCGCAGGAAGAGGTCGATCAGATTGATCGGAACATCGAGGTTACGACCGAAAAACCGAAGCCGAAGTTCTCATACGAGGTCGGCGAGGTTGTCCGGATCAAGTCCGGCCCGTTCGCAAGTTTTACCGGCAAGGTGGAAGAAGTGAACGAAGACAAGAATACGCTAAAAGTGTCGATCACAATTTTCGGACGCTCAACACCATACGAATTGAGCTTCCTCGAGGTAGAAAAAGTTACGTTTGCAGAAGAGGAATAGCGGAGCGCGGACACTCATGTCCGCTTTGAGCGCGAAACGGGGCAACAGTTTATAAAGAAAAGAGCGGACAAGAGTGTCCGCGTTCCAATAATAATGGCAAAGAAGATAGCAGGTTACATTAAATTACAGATACCGGCGGGCAAGGCAAATCCTGCACCGCCGATCGGCCCTGCATTGGGTCAGCATGGCGTGAATATCATGGAGTTCTGCAAGGCGTTTAACGCCAAAACGCAGAACGACGACCCAGATATGAAAGTGCCGGTCGTTATCACGGTTTACGCCGACCGGTCGTTTTCATTTGAGACGAAAACGCCGCCCGCAGCCGATCTTTTGAGAAAGGCATCTGGGATTGCAAAGGGTTCCGGCACGCCGAACAAGGAAAAAGCGGGCAAGATCTCGCGTGCAAAGATCGAAGAGATCGCAAAGAAAAAAATGCCCGATCTGAACACAACAAACCTCGCATCGGCAATGAAAACGATCGAGGGAACTGCGCGTTCGATGGGGCTGACGGTTGAAGGTTGAAAATATGTCATATAGGACGCAAGCGTCCTATATGTCTCATAAGGGAGGGAATCCGCGCGGTTCCCGTTAGCACCTGGAGGTAAAATGAAACGAGGCAAGAAATATCTTGCGGCTTTGGAAAAGGTCGAGCCGCATAAGAGACATACACTTGAAGAAGCGGTCGCAAAATTGAAAGAGATCGCGTTCGCAAAATTTGACGAAACGGTTGAATTGACAATGTGGCTTGGCGTCGATCCGCGAAAGGCGGATCAGCTTGTCCGCGGAACGATCGTGCTTCCGCATGGGCTTGGCGGCGCGGCGAAAAAGGTCGTCGTGATCGCACAGGGCGACAAGATCAAAGAGGCTCAAGACGCAGGTGCGGATGAAGCCGGCGGCGACGAAATAGTCGAAAAGATAAAAGGCGGCTGGATGGAATTCGACGCGCTTATCGCCACGCCCGATATGATGGGCAAGGTCGGCCAGCTTGGTAAAATCCTCGGCCCGCGCGGTCTGATGCCGAATCCGAAAACAGGAACGGTTACGATGGACGTCAAAACCGCCATCGAAGAGACCAAGGCCGGAAAGGTCGAATATCGTGTCGATAAAACGGGCGTTATTCACTCGCCGGTCGGCAAGGTGTCTTTCGATCCTGCAAAGCTGCAAGAGAATACGAGCGTTTTGATCAACGCGGTTATGAAGGCAAAACCGACGACCGCAAAGGGCCGCTATCTTAAGAAAATAAACCTGGCCGCAACAATGAGCCCGGGCGTTTTGCTCGACGAATTAGCGTACGCATAAAGTGAGGAGATATGCACAAGCCCGCGCGTGAGCAAGGGCGTAACCATCAAGTTGAATGTATCGCCCTTGCTAACGCGCGGGCTTTTGCGACGAAGGGCAGAAACGCGAGTGTGAACGAGCGTGCCATCGGTCGCTTCCCGATATCGCCCTCGCTGACGCGTGGGCTTGTGCAAAAAAAAAGAAAATGAAATCAAGAGAAACAAAAGCAAACGATCTTACCGCCCTCACAGCGTCGCTGCAGAATTCCAAATCCGCTATGGTGGTCAGCTTCAAAGGGCTGTCCGTTGCGAAGGATCAGGAATTTCGCAATAGCGTCCGAGAGGCCGGTGCGAAATACGAAGTTGTAAAAAATACGCTCGCGCGGATCGCCGTCAAAGGAACCGATTTTGAACAGGCGTCCGAGCATTTCAAAGGCGTAACCGCGATCGCATGGACCGAGAATGACCCGGTCATTCTTTCGAAAGCGATCTCGAAGTTCATGAAGGACAATGCCGAAATCTATACATTCAAGACCGGCGTTGTTGACGGAAATCTTGTCGATCTGACGCAGTTGACGACGATCGCCAATCTTCCGTCGAAAGAAGAGCTTATTTCCAAGCTGCTGTTCGTTTTGAACTCGCAGGCACAGCGAATCGTTACGGTTATCAACGCCGTACCGCGCGACCTTGCGATCGTGGTCAAACAGATCGGTGAGAAGGCTGCTGCGGATGCGCAGACAGATCAGGCTCCAGCCGCTGCGGTTGAAGAACCGCCGTCTGCGGAAGCACCGGCAAAAGAAGTTCCGGCTGCGAATGAAAACGCACCTAAACAAGAAGCTCCTCCGGCCGAAGTTGTGCCGGCGGACGACAAGCCGGAAGCTTCAGCAGATGCGGCCGAGGAATTGCAGGAAAAGAAAGAAGTTGAACAAGACGCCGGTTCCGCTGAAACCGAACAGCAGGCGGAAGCCACAGATGCGGCACCGGTGACAGAACCTGAGGTTGAGGATAAAACCGAATAGTTTTTCCGGATTTCAAATTTGTAATTTGAGATCTGAAATTTGAAATTTCGGACGACACCGTCCGTTTTGGCCGTACTCAAGGAAAACGAGCGTGATGATTTGTCAGGTCATCGACGCTTCGGGCGACAAAGGAAAGGTGATGCAACCCTTTCCCGAACGCGTCCCGTGGGTTCTAGCGGCGAACAATAAAACCGTAACGCCAGCGTCTCGCTGGCTGTCTTGCGGGCGTCTCGCCCGCAAGTAGTGAAATACCAGAGGGCAGAGACGCCCTCTGGACAGCCGCCGGGACGGACGGCGTTACATTAAAGAGAGAACCCTAAATTAGGAGATAGATAAAAGACATGGCAACAACAAAAGCAGATGTAGTTGAATATTTGAAAGGCGTTTCGCTGCTCGAAGCATCGGAATTGGTTAAGGAATTGGAAGAGGTTTTTGGCGTTTCGGCTGCTGCCGCAGCTCCGATGATGATGGCTGCAGGCGCAGGCTCCGGCGGTGATGCTGCTCAGGCAGCAGAGGAAAAAGACTCGTTCGACGTTGTCTTGACTGCGGCAGGCGGCAACAAGATCGCTGTTATCAAGGTCGTCCGCGAAATCGTCGCGGGTCTTGGCCTCAAAGAAGCAAAAGATCTCGTTGACAGCGCTCCAAAAGCGCTCAAAGAGGGTGTTTCGAAAGACGAAGCCGAAGAGATCAAAACCAAATTGACCGAAGCCGGTGCATCTGTCGAAGTCAAATAAGAATGCTTGATCAGCGGCCCGACGAGCATGTCGGGCCGTTGAAACACGAAGTTCACGGTTTGCTATTAGCAACACCCGGTGTTACACTTAGCAACAGGCGTTAGGGAATGGATGTCGTCAGAGGCGCAGCAGTTTCGGCGATGAAAATCTGCTAATCTATTTGATTTGAATAGGTTAGCGGTATCGGTTCCCGCAGATTTGTGGAGAGTAAGTGTCCCTTTTCGGCACGCTCGAAAATTTTATGTAACGGCATTTTGCTGCTGAAAAAGCGGTCAGGGCGGACTTTACCCTTGACCGCATTTGCCGTCTTTTTGAAAAATTGATTGCCGCAAACGGGCTTTTGATGAGGGAATCCTAACAGCAATCGCCCAATAATGCAACAGTTTTTTTACCAGGCCACTTTTTAGAAATATGACCAACAACCCGCTTCAAACTTCGTCAATTGGACTCGGCCGCCGAACAAGCATCGCGCCGGAGCGTGTAGATTTTTCCAAGATCTATACGACCGCGCAGATACCGAACCTTATCGAGGTACAGCGCGAATCGTATAACCGATTCCTGCAAATGGATCTCATCCCCGAGGAACGCGACTTCATCGGGCTGCAATCCGTTTTCTCTTCGATCTTTCCGGTTTCTGATTTTCGCGAAACAGCGACACTCGAATATGTCGAATATCAGATCGGCAACTGGCAGTGCAAATGCGGAAACCTCGAGGGCCTCGAACATCTTCGTGAAAACTGCAAAAATTGCGGTTCGAAGGTAAAGGTCGATCCGTTCAATCCGGCCGAAGTGCTTTGCAACAATTGCGGCACTTTCAATTCGGTGCGGCCGAATCTTTGCAATAACTGCGGTGAGCCGGTCGGCCTAAAACACAAACACGATCAGCAGGAATGTCAGGAACGCGGAATGTCGTATAGCGTGCCGCTAAAGGTGCGCATTCGGCTGACGGTCTTTGACAAAGACCCCGACACAGGCACATCTACCATTCGCGACATTAAAGAGGAAGACGTTTTCTTCGGCGAAATTCCGCTGATGACCGATAACGGCACGTTCATTATCAATGGAACAGAGCGAGTTATTGTGTCGCAGCTTCACCGTTCGCCCGGCGTGTTTTTCAAAGGCGAACGTGACGATTTTCTCGCCAAGATCATTCCGTATCGCGGTTCGTGGGTCGAATTCGAATACGACCAGAAGGGTTTGCTTCATTCGCGTCTCGGCAAGCGGAAACTTCTGGCAACGATCTTTTTGCGTGCGCTGGGCCTGTGGCTTTCGCCGCAGATCGATATGAAAACCGTTTCGGACAACATCCTCGAAGAGGTTGTAAAGAATGCCGAATATCCGGATTCGGAAATTTTGCGCCTCTTTTATGCTGTTGATGAGGCTGTGGTACAGAAAGGAAATTTGTTCTTGAAGGTCAAGCCCGAAGGCGACACAAACCTCGCCGGTATGAAGGCCGAAGAGGACATAAAGGATAAAAAAGAAGATATTACCCGCAAGGGCAAAAAGATCACGAAGGCCGCGATCAGCGATCTTCGCCGGATGAAAAAGACGCAGGTTCAAATCTCGATAAATGATTTCGAAGGTGCGTTTTCGCTTTCAGACATAATCAATTTCGAGACCGGCGAGGTCATCATTGAATCGAATACCGAGCTTACGGCGGGCAAGCTTCAGCAGATAGTCGAAGAAGGCGTCGAATCGTTCGAGGTCTTTTTCCCGAAGAACGACATTATCGGCGAGATCATTTCGAACACGCTCAAAAAAGACGCGATTTCGAAACCGGTCGATGCGTTGCTTGAGATATATCGAAAGATGCGGCCCGGCGATCCGCCGACGGTTCCGACTGCTTATCACCTTCTCGAAGGTATGTTTTTCGATACGCGCCGGTTCGATCTTTCACGTGTTGGCCGATTGAAGTTCAACATAAAAATGGGCCGACCGGAAAAAGATAAGATCAACGATCAGCTTCTCGAACCGAAAGATTTTATCGAGGTAGTGAACTACCTGCTTCGAATGAAGCGGGACAGCGACCACTATACGCAGGACGACATCGACCATCTCGGTAATCGCCGCGTTCGTGCGGTCGGCGAGCTGCTCGAAAATCAGTTCCGCATCGGTTTGGAACGCATGGAACGCGCGATCAAGGAGAAAATGTCCATTCAACAGGACATGAATACCACGATGCCGCGCGACCTCGTAAATGCGAAACCGGTAACGGCCGCGGTTCGTGAATTCTTTGGTTCGTCGCAGCTATCGCAGTTCATGGATCAGACGAATCCGCTTTCGGAAATCACGCATAAGCGTCGCCTTTCGGCTCTAGGGCCGGGCGGTTTGTCGCGTGAGCGAGCGGGCTTTGAGGTTCGCGACGTGCACCCGACGCACTACGGCCGCATTTGCCCGATCGAGACGCCTGAAGGCCCGAACATCGGTCTGATCTCGTCGCTTTCATGCTTTGCGCGAATCAACGAATTCGGCTTTATCGAATCGCCATATCGAAAGGTCGTCGATGGCCGCGTTATCGAATACGTCAAGATACAAAACGGCGGCGACACCAATTTCAAGCCAAACGAACATGCGCCGCTTGAGGATGTAGAAAAAGCAAACAAAAAGGTTGCAAAAGACGAAGGACAGCTTGCCGAATACGAACCGTTCCCTTTTTATCTGACGGCGTGGGAGGAAGATCGATACATCATCGGTCAGGCGAATATCGAACTCGACGCGAAAAGTAATATCGTTGCCGATCGCGTTGCAGCTCGTTCCATCGGCGGCGAATTTATCACGGCCGGCCGAGCGGATGTTCAATATATGGACGTCTCGCCGAAGCAGCTTGTTTCGGTTGCCGCTTCGCTCATTCCGTTCCTCGAAAACGACGATGCCAACCGTGCGTTGATGGGTTCGAACATGCAGCGTCAATCGGTTCCGCTTCTTCGTGCCGAATCGCCGTATGTCGGCACCGGTATGGAGAAGATCGCGGCACGCGATTCGGGTGCGGTCGTTATTGCAAAACGAAACGGCGTGGTCGATTATGTCGATTCGGAACGCATCATTGTCAAAGCCGATCATCGCGTTGACGGCACGATCTCGCGTGAGGTTACGGCCGATATCTATTCGCTCGTAAAATTCAAACGGTCGAATCAGAACACCTGCATCAATCAACGACCGATCGTTGCAGTTGGTGAACGGGTAAAGAAAGGCCAGGTTATCGCCGACGGACCTTGTACCGATCGCGGCGAACTCGCCTTGGGACGCAACGTGCTTGTCGCATTTATGCCGTGGCGCGGCTACAACTTTGAGGACGCGATACTCGTTTCGGAGCGGCTTGTAAAGGACGATTACTATACATCGATCCACATCGAGGAGCTTGAGATCGAGGCACGCGATACGAAACTTGGGCCGGAAGAGATCACCCGTGACATTCCAAATATCGGCGAAGTAATGCTTCGCGATCTGGATGAATCGGGCATTATCCGCATCGGCGCGCAAGTCAAACCGGGCTCGATCCTCGTTGGAAAAGTTACGCCAAAGGGCGAAACGCAACTGACCGCTGAAGAAAAACTCCTCCGCGCGATCTTCGGCGAAAAGGCCGGCGACGTTAAGGACGCATCGCTGACCTGCCCGCCCGGAATCGACGGGACGGTCGTTGACGTTCAGGTGTTTACGCGTAAAGGGCAGGATAAGGACGAACGCTCGCTCGATATCGAGGCGATGGAAGAAGAAGACCTTCGCCGCGACCTCGAGGACGAAATCCGCATTCTGCAGGAACAGCGCGACGAGCGCATTTTTGAGCTTTTTGAAAGGCGTAAGCTAAACAGCGACCTGAAAGACGGCAAGGAAGTTATTCTCAAGAAGGGAATCACCCTGACACGTGAAGTTCTAAAGGAAGTCCCGACGAAGTTGCTGAAGAATATCGACATCTCGTCCGGCCGCGTCGATACGCCGGCTGAGATCAGGGAATTCGAGCAGCGCGTTATTCGCCAGATCGGAATTCTTTCGGACATTTACGACGAAAAGATCACCAAGCTCAAGCAGGGCGACGAATTGCCGCCGGGCGTGATCAAGATGGTCAAGGTCTTCGTTGCAATGAAACGCAAGCTCAGCGTTGGCGATAAAATGGCCGGACGACACGGCAACAAGGGCGTGATCGCACGCATTTTGCCGGAAGAGGATATGCCGTATTTGCCGGATGGAACGCCGGTCGAGATCGTGCTGAATCCGCTTGGCGTGCCGTCGCGCATGAACGTCGGTCAGATACTTGAAACGCATCTCGGCTGGGCTGCACGAGTGCTTGGCCTGCATTTTGCGACGCCTGTTTTCGACGGCGCAAGCGAAGCCGAGATCAAAGAATATATCGGCCAGGCTAACGATGAATACGACAGGCTGAAGCTGCCGCCATCGGTCGGGCCTTCGGGCAAGACGCGTCTCTATGACGGGCTGACGGGCGATCAATTCGAGCAGAAAGTAACGGTCGGTTACATTTATATGCTCAAACTTTCGCATCTTGTCGATGACAAGATACACGCACGTTCGATCGGGCCGTACTCGCTGATAACGCAGCAGCCGCTCGGCGGCAAGGCGCAATTCGGCGGACAGCGTTTTGGTGAAATGGAGGTTTGGGCGCTCGAGGCTTACGGTGCGGCTCACATTTTGCAGGAGCTTCTGACTTGCAAATCAGATGACGTCGCGGGCCGCTCGAAGATCTACGAAACGATCGTCAAGGGCGTATCGAATTTCGAGGCCGGAATTCCCGAATCATTCAACGTGCTCGTCCGCGAACTGCAGTCGCTCTGTCTCGACATCGAGCTGATCGATGAAGACCAGATCGACCCGGACGAAGTCGCCGCCGGCGTAGATGCATTGGTAGGGGTGGATTAATTAGTTTCTAGTTTCTAGTTTCTAGTTCGATGCAATTCGAACCCGATTTTCCCGCAGTAGCTAGAGACTAGAGACCAGAAACCTGGAACCAGAACCTTGGAGAATTATGTTTAGATTCAATAACGAAAGCAAAACGCAGTTGACGACGAATTACGAGGCGATCCGCATTTCGCTGGCGTCGCCGGACAAGATACGTTCGTGGTCGCACGGTGAGGTAACGAAGCCGGAGACGATCAATTATCGAACGTTCAAACCGGAGCGCGACGGATTATTTTGCGCGCGAATTTTCGGGCCGGTCGCCGATTGGGAATGTCTCTGCGGAAAATACAAACGGATGAAGCATCGCGGCGTTATCTGCGATAAATGCGGCGTCGAGGTTACGCAGTCAAAAGTTCGCCGTGAACGGCTCGGCCACATCGAGCTGGCATCGCCATGCTCGCACGTTTGGTTCTTTAAGGGACTGCCGTCGCGTATCGGGCATCTGCTCGATATAACGCTTCGCGATCTTGAAAAGATCCTTTATTTCGAAACGTATATCGTTGTCGATCCGGGCGACGTTCCCGATCTAAAGGAGAAAGACCTTCTGAACGACGAACGCTACCGCGAATTGACACGCGATTATCCGAATGGCTTCGTCGCAAAAATGGGTGCCGAGGCGATCAAAGATCTGTTGATCAAGATCGACATCGAGGAACTCGTCAGCGATCTGCGGCAGAAGATGCGCGACGAAACATCGCAGCAGAAAAAACTCAAATACTCGAAACGGTTAAAGGTTTCGAATAGTTTCGCGCGTTCGGGCAACAAGCCGGAGTGGATGATCCTGGATGTTATCCCGGTCATCCCGCCGGAGCTTCGCCCGCTTGTGCCGCTCGACGGCGGACGCTTTGCGACCAGCGATCTTAACGATCTTTATCGCCGCGTGATCAACCGAAACAATCGTCTGAAAAAATTGATGGAACTGCGTGCTCCCGAGGTGATCGTTCGCAACGAAAAGCGAATGCTTCAGGAAGCGGTAGATGCTCTCTTTGATAACGGTCGTCGCGGCCGCGTGCTTCGAGGCGCGAACAATCGCCCGCTGAAATCGCTTTCAGGAACGTTGAAAGGAAAGCAGGGACGTTTTCGTCAAAATCTGCTCGGAAAACGAGTGGATTATTCGGGACGTTCGGTGATCGTCGTCGGGCCCGAGCTGAAACTGCATCAGTGCGGTCTGCCGAAAAAGATGGCTCTCGAACTGTTTAAGCCATTTATTTACAACAAGTTGGAAAAAGATCAACACGCCGCAACGATCAAACAGGCGCGCGAGATGGTCGAACGCCAGGAACCCATAGTTTGGGACATACTCGAAAGCGTTATTCAGGAACATCCGGTTTTGCTCAACCGCGCGCCTACGCTTCACCGTCTCGGTATTCAGGCTTTTGAGCCCGTGTTGGTTGACGGAAAGGCGATCAAGATTCACCCGCTCGTCTGCACGGCTTTTAACGCCGACTTTGACGGCGACCAAATGGCAGTGCATATTCCGCTTTCTGCCGAAGCGCAGATCGAAGCCAGCGTTCTTATGCTCGCCTCGAACAACCTTCTCTCACCGGCCAGCGGTCAGCCGATCACCGTGCCGTCGCAGGACATCGTTCTCGGCTGCTATTATTTGACGCTTAGCCGCGATGAACTCAAGGGCGAAGGCAAGGCGTTCAATTCGGTCGATGACGTGATTCTCGCGCTTGATGCGGGCGTTGTCGAAACGCAGAGCAAAATTCGTCTTCGCTGGAAGGGCGATTTGATCGACCTGACGCTGGAGCACAACACGCAGGATGTCGGGCGTGCGACGGTGCGTGAAAACGTCAATCGCGTGATCGACACAACGGTCGGCCGCGTAATTTTGAACGAACGCTTGACGCGCGACGGCTTGCCGTATGTAAACGGAACGCTCAAAAAGAAAGGCCTGCAGTCGCTAGTTAGTTATTCACATTTGCGGCTCGGCCATGAACAGACGGTTGCGTTGCTTGATGACTTAAAGGCAATGGGCTTCCTATATGCGACGAAATCGGGCATGTCGATCGGCATCGACGATATGGTAACGCCGCCGAGCAAAAAGGCGATTATCGAACGTGCGCGGAAAGAGGTCGATAAACTTCAGAAGCAATACGAAGACGCGACCATGACCAACATGGAACGCGAAAACAAAGTAACCGCGATCTGGTCGGATGTAACCGACGAGGTGGCGAAGGAAATGTTCAAGGCGATGCACACCCGCGAGGCTGAGCGAAAGGAATTGAATCCGATCCTTGTGATGGCCGATTCCGGTGCTCGCGGTTCCGACGCACAGATTCGTCAGCTTGCCGGCATGCGCGGCCTAATGGCGAAACCTTCGGGGGAGATCATCGAAACGCCGATCGTCGCAAATTTCCGCGAGGGGCTGAACGTATTGCAATACTTTATCTCGACGCACGGTGCCCGAAAGGGACTTGCCGATACGGCGCTGAAAACGGCTGATTCGGGTTATCTGACTCGCCGATTGGTTGACGTTGCACAGGACGTTATCGTTGCTGAAGACGATTGCGGAACGCTTCGCGGCGTTTGGGCCGAGGCTATCATTCGAAACGGCGAAGAGGTTGAATCGCTTCGTGACCGCATTGTCGGCTGCACGTCGCTCGACGACATTGTCGATCCGGTTGACGGCACCACGATCGTAAAGGCGAACGTTGAGATCGACGAAGAGCTTGCGAATCAGGTGCAGCTTTCCGGACTGCCGAAGATCCGTATCAAATCGGCATTGACCTGCGAAGCCCGCCGCGGCATCTGCGTTAAATGTTATGGTCGAAATCTGGCTACTGGAAACACGGTCGAGATTGGAGAAGCCGTTGGGGTTATCGCCGCACAGTCGATCGGTGAACCGGGAACTCAGTTGACCATGCGTACATTTCACGTCGGCGGCACTGCTAGACTGGAGCAAGAAACCAAACATGAAGCGGCGATGGACGGTACCGTAAAATTCATGGGTGATTGGAACATAATCAAGAACCGCAAGAAGGAAATGATCTCGATGCGGCGACAGCCGTCCGAGCTCGGACTGATGGATGAACGCGGACGCGAGGTTGCCCGTTACAAGATCGTTTACGGTGCGCAGCTTCACGTCAAAGACGGCCAGAAGGTGAAGGAAGACGACGTGCTTGTGACGTGGGATCCGTTTACCTATGCGATCTTGACCGAGGTTTCGGGAACGGTGAAATTCCAGGACCTCAAGGAAGGCAAGACGGTCGAGCAAGAAGTAGATAAGATTACCGGTCAGATACGTCTGGTGGTCAAGGATTCGGATGAAAAGAATCAGCCGCGGCTTGAGATCAAGAGCGGAACGAAGACGCAGAAGACCTATCAAATGCCCATTCGCGCAAACCTTCAGGTTGTCGATCAGCAAGAGGTTGCGGCCGGCGACGTGATCGCAAAAATTCCGCGTGAAACGACCAAGACAAAAGACATTGTCGGCGGTTTGCCGCGTGTCGTCGAGCTTTTCGAAGCACGTCGTCCGGGCGAAACCGCCATGATGTCAGAGATAGATGGAACGGTTACGCTTGGTACGATTTCGAAGGGTAAACGTAAAGTTATCATTACCGGCGAAGACGGCGCCGAACGCGAATACGACATTCCGCGCGGCACGCATATTAACGTGCAGGATGGTGATCATGTAAAAGCCGGCGAGCCCCTGATGGATGGCCCGCTCAACCCGCACGACATTCTTCGCGTGCTTGGAACCGAGGCGCTGCAGAATTATCTGGTCAGCGAAATTCAGGAAGTTTATCGCTTGCAGGGCGTGAACATCAACGATAAACATATCGAGGTGATCGTCCGCCAGATGCTTCGCTGGGTGAAGATAAAAGAGGTCGGCGATACCGAATTCCTTATGGAAGAACAGGTTGACCGCTTTCGTTATGAGGACGAAAACCGCCGCGTGGCCGACGAAAAGGGCCGCACCTCGGTCGGCGAACCGCTGCTTTTGGGAATCACCAAGGCGTCGCTTTCGACCGATTCGTTCATCTCTGCGGCGAGCTTCCAGGAGACGACCCGCGTGCTTACCGAGGCCGCGATCTCCGGCCGCGTCGATTATCTTCGCGGCTTAAAAGAGAACGTCATCATGGGCCGTCTGATCCCGGCCGGAACCGGCATGAAATATTACCGCAATGTAGAGATCGCTTACGACAAGACCCAGAACCGCAAGGAAGAAGATGAGTTTGACGAAATGGCGAATAACATTCGCGGCGGTTTCGATATCCCGATACTCGCAAGCGTTCCGGGCGTTGACGACAGCAATGGAGACGTTGATTTAGATACGGATGATGCCGAATTCGAGTCCGATGATGAAGCATTCGACATCGACGAAGCGATGAAGATCGAACTCGACGACGATATCTAAACGGAGCGCGGACACTCCTGTCCGCTTCTTTTACTAAATTTTAGGCCGTGGGATAACGCCCGCGGCCTTTTTTATTGGCATTTTTGACGCTTGTGTATCCAAAATATCAACATGGTATCTCCAGAGACGCGGTTAAGTCTGCCTGCTACCATGTTTCGCATATCCAGATACGCGTTTTTGGCCTCCAGATACGCGTTTTTGCGATACAGATATGCAAAGCTTGGTCGCAATTGGTGAGGCATTGCTACATCAAATGGATGCCGGAATGGCAGGTGAACCGTCGGCGTCGGGCGTCCCGGAAAGAAGGGAAAAATAGGAAAGCCGAAAAAAGAAGAACGGAACTTTCAGCGTAAGTTTTATGGCATCTCGTGGATCGATCTATGTCTTGTGTCAGTTTGGTTTTAATATCATGATCCCGCCTCCAACATTGGTTTGCCTTGTGTATTTTCGTGTTATTTCGTGGACAGTTCTTTTGCCAAGATTAAAATAATCCACGAAATCACACGCATTTACACGAACAAATCTCAAATTAACCCACTAACGACCAATAAAACATCTTGACACGACGTTGCGACTATGATACATTGCACAATCGATGAACGTCGATTTTGAAATATTTGAAGCCGGGCCGATCCAGAAAAGCACTGACCGCGTACACGCAACGATCAGCAAGCTGGGCCACATCTTTTTGAACCGCCGCACGCTCGAGGCCCTCGACCAGCCCGACGCCGTAACCCTAATGTACGACCGCCGCCGAAGCATCATCGGCGTCATGTCCTCCACGCTCCAACGCCCAAACGCATATCCGCTCAAAAGAAAGGACGCCAAAACAAGCCGCGGCCGAATGGTCTATGCAATGAATTTCTGCAAACACTACGACATCAACCCAACCGAAACCCTCGCCTTCCTCTCGCCCGAAATAAACAAAGACGGCATCCTCATCCTCAACCTGAACGACGTGAGATCGGTGAAAAACGTCTGATACCCGACGGCAAGATTGGGGCTGTGTCAGAACCGGGAGCGATAGCGACAGGGTTCTTTATCGCCATCACCACCGGCCACGGCCTAAAAAGGCGCAATCGTCATGGATCTGACTAT
Source organism: Pyrinomonadaceae bacterium (assembly GCA_050748285.1). GTDB lineage: Bacteria > Acidobacteriota > Blastocatellia > Pyrinomonadales > Pyrinomonadaceae > OLB17. The sequence continues at coordinate 3,005 of JBOGOW010000023.1, read as the reverse complement.
CTCCATTGTCTTGACGCTGACCGTGCAGACGCGATTTAGGAGGTCGATCACGTGTTCCTTGTAATCGCCGAATTTGTAGGTATTAAATTTTTCGGCGATGGTCGGGTCCTTTGGCTTTCGTTCCTTATATTGGTCGAGCACCCATTCGAGAGCGGAGCGGTTGCCAAGCTTGTATTCCCAGGCGATTGCCGGAACACCCTCAAGCCGCGTGTAGGTGTCGATCTCGATAATGCCGTTGACCTTATCGGCGATCAAACGCGTGCGGGCCTTAGCAACGAACGGCTCCAAGTCAGTACCGCCTGCGGTAGCGACTGGGTTCTTCTTCCCGCTACTGGTGTCCAAGCGCCCAGTCGCTATCGCTCCCGGTTCTGACCTTTTGAGCGGATACGGCTCGGCTGTCTCATAGGTTATATGCAGGTCCATCAACTGCTTGCCCATCGCCGCCCAATCCTTAGCATTTTCATACACCGGTATCCTCGGAAACTCGCGTTTCAGGTTCTGAGCGTATTTCTCGCGATAAGGCGGGTAATGAAGCACGGCGTAAACATAATGGAAAATATCTTCCTTCGTCAGCCCGCTCGCCCCACGCCGAGCAAATTCCTCCACCGCCCAATCGGTGATGTTGTCCTGGCGCTTTCCGTCAGAATCGTAACGATAAAGTGGGGTTCCTTGAGCCGGGTCGAGAGAGTAAATTGCGTAGTTTGGGATTAGATGGGTCGCTAGGCACGAAAGATCGAGCCTGTTTCCGGTTACGAATGTTATGAAAATATTGGGCTTCGAATGACTTATCAAATGCGGCAATTGATACTGCATTTCGTTTAACTCTTTAGCGAAATACAGGCTCATTTTTACGAAAGGACGATAAAGGCTTTGCGCGAGGGAATCTGGCTCGAAATCGTATGGCTTTCCATTAGAAATATCATTGATGACGGCGCGGCTCCATTTGATATCACGTTTGTCTCGGTTGCCGATTTCGGTTCTTATGGCTTCTTTGTTTTTTCCAGAGAAGTGCAATCTATCCTTGTTATAGCATTCAATAAGAAACTGAACCTTTGATACCAGGGCTTCAATATTATGGTCATAAACCCATTCGTCGCGTGCAGTGACGACACCTAATGAAAACTGTTCGAAGATCGTGTCAGGCTCTCGCCTTCTCATCTTAACGTCTTTATCAATCAAAGGTACTAGCTCATTCCAATCATTATCCGTCTGATTTATCCAATTATGCTTCTCATCCGGCGTGATGCTCTCGAACGCGATCTTGCGAATCGGATTGTCCCGGAGCCACGCGAGTTTTTCCTCCTTGCGCCAGAAATCGTCCATCGCCACGTAATAGATTTTTGCTTTGCGTTTCATTTTCTTTTGCTTTGGTCACATAGCGACGATCTGACTGTAGCCGTGGGTTTCAACCCACGGTAATCATGGAATAAATCCCGCGTCGCGTCAGCGACGGGTGAAATAACCCGCGTTCATTTACAAACGCCGCGAATCTTAATAACCGTCATCTGTTCAACCGTCGCTGACGCGACGAAAACCGTTTCGCACATTCACCGTGGGTTGAAACCCACGGCTACATTCATCACACCGCTACGCGGCCAAAATCCTTCGTTCGGCGACAGTGGGTTGAAACCCACGGCTACATTCAATATGCCGCTACGCGGCCAAATGCATGCGACATCGAATCATCCAAACAAATACCGCTCATCGTATTCGATCTCGTGTAATTTCAGGAGTTCAATATATTCTTCTTCAAATGTTTGTTTTTCATGATGTTTCCTCTGGTTCTTTATGTAATCGACAACTTTCGAGGCGTGGGATTTACATACCGTGAAAATGCCGTATCCGTCTTGCCAGCCAAATTTTGACAAATCTGGAAATTCCCGACGAATCCAAAATGAGGAATCGCCCTTCAAATACTGAACTGCCTTGGTTACGAGTATCGGCGGCGGAATACTGACCAATGCGTGGGCGTGATTATCGATGCCGCCAATTTGCAACGCCGTAAACCCTTGCTTCCGGGCTATGCCGCCCATATATGCCCATACCCGATCCTCAATCTCAGGCCGGATGAAATCAACACGATTCTTTGTGCTGAAAACGATGTGGAAATAACAATGTGAATATGTATTTGCCATACATTCATTCTCCTGGAATCGCGTAGCGATAAGTTGATTGTAGCCGTGGGTTTCAACCCACGGAACCGTTAATCACAAATTCACGTCGTGTCAGCGACGGGTGAAAAATGGGTGTGCCTGCGTCAATTGTCGGAATTACACGGCGACCGCAAAATTCGTCATCCGTTCACCCGTCGCTACGCGACCCAAACCATCGGCTCGGACTACCGTGGCTTGAAAGCCACGGCTACATTCAAACCGTCGCGATGCGACGAAAATCATTCTTTCAATCGTTTTCCGTGGGTTTAAACCCACAGCTACATTCAATGCACCGCTACGCGGTGGAAACCAATACAACGATACGCGCCAAAAACTACAAATCCTTTTCGACCTTCACCAAAAACATGATCGCCACGCCCGTTTGAATGCCAAAAAACATTGTGCGACGTGCCGGCGATCTTCGGATTGGCCCTGACATCCGATCTGGTATCGACGATATAAACAAAATCGAACTCGTCCTCGACGATCTTTCGAAAACCGTCGAATGTTCGCGAATCAATAAACGAACGATTCGTCACAAACGCGATCACGCCGTTTTTGTCTATCCTGTCCATCGCCCACCGATAAAATCTGGCATACATGTCGTAAACCTTTGTTTTTTGCGCGGTCGATTCCTTTACAAAACTCTCTTTTATTCGCTTGTCGATATGGTCATAGACGCGATTTTTGTTGAAGTCGTTGAAATTCGCCTGGTTAGCGTTATACGGCGGGTTGCCGAGAATGACGCTGATCTTCTTTTCGTTTTGCCGTTTGATTCGGTTCGCATTTTCCGAACTGATGCCGTAAGCAAACGAATGTTGTCCCTTGTGTCCCAAAGCGGCTATGTTATCG
>JBOGOW010000022.1:0-18036 GCA_050748285.1 Pyrinomonadaceae bacterium | reverse complement strand
CGTTTATGAATTCGCACAGACGATCGAGATAGAATTTCGCATGCTCGGTTTGTGCGGCGATCGTCGTGCCGTGAAATTCCTTTGACGCAGCTTCCGCAGACAACCCGTCCAACGTAATAAAAAATCCGACGCCTCGGTCGAGATATGCACTCGGCATTCCTTCCGGCGAGCCTTCGAATGTTTCTCGCAGCAGATACGCAACCGATTCTACGATGTGTTTCGTTTGTATATTTAAATTATCCGCGTCCATCTGTGTTAATCTGTGGCAAATTTGCCGTGAAAGAAGCTGTCGAAAAATTCATTGCCGAGCTCGAACAAAGCCTTGCCAGCTCGACTTTCGTAAAACTAACATTAGGTAATTATAAAGGCTCTGATGAACATCTGCAAAAGATATTCGTCCGCATTGTCGAGACGAAAAAAGGCGAGCGACTTATGTTTCAATTTCGCAGCGACAATCGCGACACGGTCAAGAATTTTGACATCGCCGAAGGGTGTGAATCGATCCGAAAGTATCTCGAATCAGGGTTTCGAAGCGACCATTTGTTCACAACCACAAATGATTTTCAACTCGTCATCGGCAAGAAAAACGCTAAGCTGACAAAGGGCAAACCGACATTCGAAAACAAACCTTCCACATCGCACAACCGCGAGAAAAAATACCGCATCGACCCAAACGCCTACTATCTAAAAGCTCTCGGCATAACGACCGACGATGGCAAGATCAAGGCCGGCCAACGCGATAAATGGACGCAGATCAACAAATTCATCGAGGTTCTCGACGGACTTTATAAAAAGTCTGATCTGACGAATAAACCGAATCTGAAGATTGTCGATATGGGCTCCGGCAAAGGTTATCTGACATTTGCGATGTATTACTATTTCGGCGGAGCGCGGACACTCCTGTCCGCATACTCTGTCAGCACCGCGAGTGTAAACGAGCGTGCCGAAATGCAGAAGCCCGCACGAAGTAAGGGCGAAACACGCAACATCGAGATGACCGGCATCGACAACCGACCCGAACTTATCGACCTCTGCAACGAAATCGCCCAAGCCGGCAACTTCGATGGCCTCCGCTTTGTCCAGAGCACTATCGCCGATTTCGATTCCAGCGATATCGACATTCTTATCGCCCTACACGCCTGCGACAACGCCACCGACGACGCGCTATATAAAGGCATTGAGGCAAATGCCTCGATCATCGTCGCCGCTCCATGCTGTCATCACGAAATCAAAAAACAGATGAAGCCGCCAGAACTTCTCGCCGGCATACTAAAACATTCCGTCCTGTTTGAGCGCACCGCCGAAACCATCACCGACGGCCTCCGCTCGCTGCTATTAGAGCAACACGGCTACAAAACCAAAATGTTCGAATTCGTCGCCACCGAACACACGCCCAAGAACAATCTGCTCGTTGCGGTAAAACAAAACAGGAAGGTGAACTCGTCAGTGATTGAGCAGCAAATCGCGGCCATAAAAGATTCTTTCGGCATTCGAGAACATCGTCTGGGAAAACTTTTGACTTAAGAATTTCATCCACAAATAGACACAGAATATGAATTTCTTGTCGGCGCTTATCTGTGTTAATCTGTGGCCGATATTTTCTTGACCTATGCAATCAAAAGTCGAAACACCAGACGAATATATCTCCAGCCTTCCCGATTATCGAAAAGACGCGGTCGCGAGGCTGCGCAAGATCATAAAGAAAAATCTGCCGAAAGGTTTTAAGGAAACAATGGGCTATGGAATGATCGGCTGGGTCGTGCCGCATACGATTTTTCCGGCGGGCTATCATTGCGACCCGAAAATGCCGCTTCCGTTTCTAAGCCTCGCCTCGCAGAAAAACTACATCGCCGTCTATCACATGGGTCTGTATTCCGACCCAAAACTTTTGAAATGGTTTCAGGATGAATGGAAAAAGTTCTCATCGAAAAAACTCGATATGGGCAAAAGCTGTTTACGATTCAAAAAAGCGGAAGACGTCCCATTCGACCTTATCGGCCAGCTCGCCTCAAAAATAACGCCGAAGCAATGGATCAAAACATACGAAAGCGCGATTGCGCCCCGTAAACCAGCATAGCGGCCGAGTAGTGAAAGGCACGAATCAAAAGCGATTTTTATAATCGCTCTATGTGTTTGATGATATAATTATGGTATGTTTAAAAGACCTTCAAACTACTGCACGACGCTCGACGGCCTGCTGCCAAAGATCAAGCGTCCGCGCGACCCCGACCCGCTTGCTAAGTATATCGCCGATATCAAAAGTGCTAAAAAACCGAGCCGAATTCGGTTGCCGGAAATCATCTCGGGCGAAAAAATTGAACCGCAAAATTACACGAATTCACACGAATACGCAAAAGCTGCGGCCATTTATTGCAAAATGAACCACCGTTGCCAATCTTGACTATTTTGTCGATATTGCCGTACAATTAAGGATTGTCTTTATAATAGCGAGACAACAAGGGGGGAGAAGCAATGAAAGCAGAGATTCATCCGAATTATCAGGAAGTTGCCGTTAGCTGCGCATGCGGGCATTCGTTCAAAACGCGTTCGACGCTCGGCGAGGAGCTTCACATAGAAATTTGTTCCGAATGCCATCCGTTCTTTACGGGCAAGCAGAAATTGGTCGATACCGCCGGACGCGTTGACCGCTTTAACAAGCGATACGCACGCGGCGGAGCCAAGGTTGAGGCAACCAGCTAGTTGCAGAAGCCCGCACGTAAGTAAGGGCGGTACACTCAAGCAGAAAGTAGCGGGACGCCGCCGAAAGAAGCACCTTGGGATAAATAGGCCGAAAATATGTCGCATATCGACCGATATTAGCTACACAAAACTAAACGCTGTCGCCTTTGAGCGCCGATCGATAGAGGTGTGAGCATTTCACGCCCATCGAAAGGTAAAAAAGGGCCGGCGTTTTTTCGATTGCGGATTTGGGACTGCGGATCGCGGATTTTTTGGCATCTAAACAATTGGGTACTATTACCGTTTAACAAATATGAAAAGTAAGAATTCAGCCAGAATGCTTCGGTTTATCCATACTGTTTTCGCTATGGAGCGCGACCTTATCGTCGGCGGCCAGGCCGTTATGGAAGGCGTTATGATGCGTACGCCGTCGGCGTATGCGATCGCGTGCCGCAAATCGGATGGCGAGATCGTTACGACCGCCGAAAGCCTGCCGAAATGGAGCGATAAATACAAATGGCTTTCGTGGCCGGTGCTGCGCGGCGGAGCAACGCTGATCCAATCGATGGCGCTTGGGATAAAGGCTTTGAATTTTTCCGCCAAAATATACGAAGACGATCTAAAAGCAAAGGAAGAATTGGCAAAAGCCGCCGAACCGGAAATGCAGGCTGCGCTTGTTGATGGAACGCTCGATGAAAATTTTACAAAGGCTCCGGTCAAAGTCATAATGCCGGAGAAAAAAGAATCGAAAAAGGCCGCACAATCGGCCGGTGCGATCGGTTCGATCATTTTTGCTCTCGGGTTTAATATTTTGCTTTTCATCGTAGCACCGTTGCTTTTGACCAATATCGGCTTCATCGCGCTCGGTTGGGCCGAGGCCCCGTTCATCGCCGCTGACGCAAGTTGGTGGCAGACGGCAAAGGCTTACATTTGGGAAGTAAAGCCGTATTCCTGGGTCGCTTTTAACCTGATTGACGGTGTTGTGAGGATGTTCTTTTTCGTCGTGATGATCTTTTCGATGTCGTATCTAAAAGATATTCGACGCGTTTTCGAGTATCACGGCGCCGAGCACAAAACGGTTTTCACATGGGAAAAGGGTTTTGAATTAACGCCTGAAAACGCACATCAGCAGAAACGCCAGCATCCGCGTTGCGGCACTTCGTTTTTGATGGTTGTTATGCTCATCGCGATCGTGCTTTTCTCGGTGATCAAATTTGATGCGATGTGGATGAACATCGCGGTTCGAATCGCGCTGATGCCACTGGTCGCAGGTTTATCTTATGAAGTTATCCGCTACGCAGCGAAAAAAGAATCCGGCGCGATATTCAAATTTATGACAAAACCCGGTCTGTGGCTGCAAAACATCACGACCCAGGAACCGGACAGCGAACAGCTCGAAGTCGCCATCCGCGCATTGGACGAATCATTAAAGTTAGAGCCGGTTACGACAAATTAACCACAGATAAGGACAGATTCACACGGATTTTTGACTTCATATCTGTTCTTATCCGTGTTCATCTGTGGCTGAAATTCTTATGTTCGAAAAACTTGCACAGATCGAAAAAAGCTACGAACAGCTTACCGAACAGATCTCGCAGCCCGAGTTTATGTCCGATATGTCGGCGTACGCCAAGCTGATGAAACAGCATCGCTCGTTGGGCGAGATCGTCGAAAAATATCGCGAGGTAAAAAAACTTCAGGACGACCTGGCCGGCGCAAAAGAATTGATAACCCTTGCAGATGACGATGAAATGCGCGAAATGGCGTTGGCCGAAGCAAGCGAGATCGAAGCGAAATTGCCGGAAGCCGAAGAAACTCTGAAATTCCTTCTCCTGCCAAAAGATCCGAACGATGAGAAAAACGTAATTCTCGAAATTCGGGCCGGGACGGGCGGCGATGAAGCGACGCTGTTTGCCGCCGACATTCTTCGCATGTATGCGCGTTATGCCGAGCAGCAGGGCTGGAAAATGGAAATTATGGACGCCGCTGATACCGGCGTTGGCGGGCTAAAAGAAGCCTTTGCGATGATCGAGGGCAACAACGTATATTCGAAAATGCGGTATGAATCCGGCGTGCATCGCGTTCAGCGTGTCCCGCAGACCGAATCGAGCGGACGCATTCACACTTCTGCGATCACGGTCGCGATCCTGCCGGAAGCTGAAGAAGTCGATGTCAAGATCGACCAAAACGACCTTCGCATAGATACTTTTTGCTCATCCGGGCCGGGTGGACAGTCAGTGAATACGACTTACTCTGCCGTGCGAATCACACATCTGCCGACCAACGTCGTAGTTTCGATGCAGGACGAAAAATCGCAGATAAAAAATCGCGAAAAGGCTATGCGAGTTTTGCGTGCTCGACTTCAGGAGATCGAAGAACAGAAACAGCACGACGCTCTTGCGAGCGAACGAAAGTCGATGGTCGGCAGCGGTGATCGCTCGGAAAAGATTCGCACTTATAATTTCAAGGAAAATCGCGTTACCGATCACCGCATCGGCATGACGGTTCATCAGCTCGATCTCGTGATGGAAGGTCAGCTCGATGAATTCATCGAAGCGCTTCGCACACACTATCAAACTGAAAAACTCAAGGCTGAAGCCGTAGGAGTATAAAATTTATGAATCGTAAAACGACACTTACAGCAGCAGGAATTTTGATGATCGTTTTGGCCGTCGCGATCGGCGGCATTGGTTTAATGGCGAAACCAAATATCCTTGTTCCGCCGATAATTACCGGTGTCGGATTTCTTGTAGTTGCATGGGTTTTTCTGGCGTTTCGAAAGAATTCAAGTAATTAGACTTTGCAAGTTTTGGCGTCAGTTTTCTCATAAATGCCAGTAACCAAACTCTTCCTGATCAGACACGGTCAATCTGCCGGAAACGCCGAAGGGCGATTTGGCGGACACGGCGCGACGACGCTTTCGGCTCTTGGCAGGCGGCAGGCCGAATTCACGGCAAAGGCTCTGGCGAAAGAAGGCATTACTGCGATCTACTCCAGCGATCTCGAACGCGCGGTTCAAACAGCCGGCAAGCTTGGCAAACTTTTGGATATCCCGGTTACGGCCACAAGTTCGTTTCGCGAACGCCACGTCGGTGTATTGGAAGGATTGACTTTCAATGAATCGAAAGAGCAATTTCCGAAGGATTTCTTTGCGCTGGTAAACCGCAACGTCAACCACGTCATCACAGAAGGCGAAAGCTGCCGCCAGCTTCTTAGACGTACGACCGGTAAAGTCTGGGAAATTCTTCGCGAGCATCAAGGCGGTCGAATAGCGATCTATTCACATACCGGCGCGATCTGTTTTATGACACTGCATCTAATGGGCGCCATCCGCCGCGATACTAAACAGACGCCATGGATCGTCACCTCAAACTGCGGGATCAACCGTTTCGAAATCCGCGGCCGCCGAAACATCCGAGTCCTCGCCATCAACGACACCCGCCACCTAGCCGATATCACCGGCAATGATTCTTTCGGCGCGAAATAAAATGGCCGAGGCATTCCTGCCCCGGCCAAATCCAACTAAAAATCAAGAACCACCTAGAACGAATAACGGAAGCCGAATTGGAAATAGCGTCTGCCGTCGTTATCCCCTTGTGTTCCGATAAAGATACGGCCAAAGTTAGAAGGCGCAGTACTCAAATCAGGATCTTGAGGCAATCCATAAGTTGTTCGCGTTTCTCCGCCGTTGGTAAATGATTGATGATTGGCCAGATTGTACACTTCAGCTCTAAATTGAAGTTTGTGATTCTCATCCCAAGGCATTGAAAATACTTTTGCCAATCCTAAATCGAACGACTGAAACCCTGGCAATCTAAACGAATTGCGTTCACCTGTTTCACCTGGTCTGGCGTTGCGAAATGACCTGAACGCCTCCGCGGGATCTGCAAAGATATTCTGCGTCGAACGTATAGCCCTGGCATTGACCGGGCGAATACGCGTCCCGTTCGATTGAACATTCCAATTCGTTGCCCACTGGGCTTGATCAAATGGGACGCTGAGAGGTTGTCCGGTATTCCAACGGTAAATGCCTCTTAGCTGCCATCCGCCAATAAGCGCGTCGGCAAATTTCCCGATTCCGCTGAATAACGCCTTTCCTCTGCCGATCGGACCGTCGAAAAGGAAATTAGCGTTGATGACATGATTGGTGTCAAAGTCAGAAACCGAATAGTTGTCATCCGGTCTGAGTGGATTTAGAAGAAACTGCGACCCGAATGACCCCCCTGACTGTAAACCGGAAACGTTGTCGAATGATTTCGAGAACGTATAGTTTATGTCATATGACAAAGTAGTCCCAAACCGCTGGCGCAAACTGAAACTCGCCCCGTTATAGTCTGATCTGGCAAACGTGCCAAATGCTGAAAAGGCAGCATATTGCGGGTGAAAGAAGAGGTTTGGAACAATTCCCGCATCATCAATTATCAGTTGGACAAATGTATAATCGGCTATGTCAAACCCATCCCTGGCAATCAGTCCAAAAATCTCCTGAGTCGAAGTATTTCCAAGACCGCTAATGGTCCCGGCGATGCCCGGGAAGTAATTCTCAAAGAAAGGAATTGATCCAAGGGAATTTATCGGAACATTGGCATTACGCGCATCGACCAATAAACCCGCAGCTGTGTACCAGTCCTGTCCAGAGATAGGATCGACCAGATTATTCAAAGCATTTACATCACGGGCGCCGAACAAATTGCGCGCCTTTCGCCCGATGTATGAGGCTTCGAAATACATTCCCTTGGGAAGTTGACGACCGTAGGACACATTCCACGAATAATGAGTTGGCGAAACAATTGTCCCGTCTAGCGACGATTCAATCCTCTGTGCCTCATCCGCTGGAGTATCAAACCGCTGTACCGGCGGCGGTATTCCCGGAAGGCTTCGCACATCCTGCCCGAAGCCCGTAAACCTTGGAGCCAAATTATCGGTAACATTGTATGTATTCGCCGCGATAGTTACCGAAGAAGTAAATCCAATAGGCGATAATCCGTCAAAGGAAACAGCCAATTGTTGGCCGAAATAGTCATTGGTTATCGAAAAACCGCCGCGAAATACCGATTCTTTGTTCTTGCCGAACAACTTTCCGAGAAAGCCGTTCTTAAAACTCGGCGACCATGCAGCCGCTATCCGAGGTTGAAAGTTGTTCGTGTCCAAACTATAAAATCCCGGACCATTATTCGCCGGACCCCCTAGTTCAAACTGAATAAGATCGTTCAGAGGAATTCCCCGTGCGGCGGAAGCTTGCCTGCGTTCAAAGAAATCACCCAATCTTTCGGAGGGAATAACCTGAAATCCATTTTTTTCGTAAACCGGGCGGCTCAATCCATAACGAAGTCCGCCAGTAATAGTTAAATCATTGGAGAGCTTCCAGACATCCTGAATGTAGGTATCATATTCTTCGGTAGCAAATGTTCTTTCGCTCGGTGTTCCGGCCGGAAGAACGCTGCCGTCGATATCAAAAGTGAAATTTCCACTATATTGTGAGAACCGTCCGATCAAAGCTGTGGCAGCATTCTGAACATTTGATCGCTGTCCTGGTCCTATCGTATATCCGGCGTTTCTAATTTCGGCGTCAACAACACCTCCTGAAAGGTCATAAAAGGATGGATTTGTTATCGCATCATCATACGCGTTACCAGAATCGACCCTTTGATTTCTAATTATGCGGATATTACCGCCGAACTGAATCGTATGGTTTCCTTTGATCCAGGTAACATCGTCGCTAATATTATGCGTCGGAGTAATACGGCTCAAAGTCCTTGAAAACAGTAAAGGCGAGAAAACGAACCTGAAGCTCACCGAATTTTCACCCGAATCACCTTGCTGGCTGAACGCTTGGCGCGTAAGGCCATACCGAAAATTATTTACAAGGTTGCTATTGATCGTCCAATTATGCCCGACGGCAAATCCGTATGGATGTTCCCACAAGGCGGAGGACGGCGAATCCGGAAAGTTTTGGGTAAGATTGGCATTGTCATTTTGATAATTCAGACGTAAAAAGAGAGTTTGACGGTCGTTAATGTTTAGGTCAAACCTAGCAATATGCGTGTCTTCGTCATCGGTGGTAGGAGCATTAAATCGAAATCCGCCCGTATTCAACCCGTCCCCGACACCTGGATCATTCGCCGGGAATCGAGATGCGGCGTCTGCAAAAACCGCCACCGCAGCCGGATTTATGCCCGCCTGCGAGTAAATGCCGTTCAGGTCGCTGATACTTAACGTGAGCAACCGATTGGTACCCGCCGGATCGCCAGGCGCGGCTCCAAAAAACCTCAATTGTCCCTGACCCAAACTTGCCAGCGGAACCGTTCGAACAACCGACTGATCCCTTTTTTCTCTTTGGCCCTCATACGAATAAAAGAAAAACAACTTGTCTTTTAGAATTGGACCGCCAATCGCGCCGCCAAAAACAGGCCTTGCCAGGCTCCCTCGTTCAACACCCGCCTGATTGCTGAAGAAATCATTGGAAGACAAAGCGGTCGGACGATAAAAATAAAACACGGCACCTCTAAAATTGTTCGTTCCGCTTTTCGTTATCAACGAAATTTGAGCCCCCGAAGATCGTCCCTGGTTTGCGTTCGCTCCGGTAGTGGTGATGCGAAATTCTTCCACAGATTCGGCAGTTAAACGCAGTGCAGTGTCCTGTGAAGTTGCAAATTGACCGCTTCGGCCACCGGTTTGTTGATCATTAATGTCGATGCCATCGAGCGTTACGTTCGCCTGGTCGCTGCGACCACCGGCGACGTAACCGTCGCGCGTTACCCCCGGCTGCAAATTAAGCAAATCGTTTATTCTTCTCAAATTCGTCGGGAGATCGGTAATTTGCTTCGGAACGAAGTTGTTTCCAATCGTAGCGTCCTGATCGTTGACTACAGATTCGATGGATGAGGTTGTCACAGTCACGGTTGCCGAAACCTCTCCCGCCTCAAGCACTGGATCAAACCTGATCGGCGAATCAACCGCGAGCTTAAGATCGGTGTTGACCAATTTCTTAAAGCTGTTTGCCGTAACCTCAAGCTGATATGTGGACGGCGGAACAGCAGCAAAGCTGAAAGCCCCTTCCGAATTTGTGGTCGTTGTTCTCTTAAAACCTGTTGCCGGGTTCAAAAGTGTTACCGTCGCTCCCGGAACGATCGCGCGATTGCTGTCGCGAACAACCCCGCTAACGCCACTTGTACCGGATTGCGCGTAAACTGAAAAAACGAGCATCGCGATTGCAAAAAACAGGGCAAATGTTTTAACAACATTTGCCTTAAGATTAGTGATTCTCATAGCTCCTCCTAGTTTTGATTATGAAGAAATGGATTGCTACTTTTATTTAAGGCATTTTTCGTTCCAGAAAACCAAAAGATGGTAAACGCCTTTGATTCCCACTGACTTGACCTAATCCTAGCGAGGTGGACTCGATAAAAATACCGCATTTTTGGAAAAATCCAAATTTTTGGAAACAGAATTGAGAGCATTATACATCTTTGAAGTTATTTATCAAGAATGCTGCAGATTTGGCAGCGGTCGATCCCATTCCGGCGGCTGCGGCGATGGTTTGTGTGTTTGGAAGGGCGACGTCGCCGGCGGCATAGGTGTTCGGCGAGGTGGTGCGGCAATTTGAGTCGATCAGGATATATCCATTTTGATCGCAATTGATCTGGAATCGAAACAATTCCGAATTCGGCTCAAAACCGATGCGTACTAGGGCATTATCTATCTCGATAGTTTGCGAGGTGTTAGTCTTTCGATCCGCAATGTTTACGGATAATAATTTATTATCGCCTTCGAAATTCAGAACCTCGGAATTGAACAAGACATTTACGTTCGCCGTTTTGTGAATCCGTTCAACAAAATCGCGGCGAGCAGAGAGTTTTTCACCTCGATGCACAAGGATCACGGATCGAGCGAATTCGGATAGTATCAGGGCGTTCTCTGTCGCTGCGTCGCCTCCGCCGACTACAAGCACATTCCGTCCTTTTACACTCTGAGCCTCTTTCGCCCCCGAATAGAGAATTCCTTTTCCTAAAAACTCCTTTTCACCCGGAACGCCAAGCCGCCGCCTTCGAACGCCTGTGGCTATAATGATAGAATTCCCGAAATACACCGAGCCATCGGAAAGCAGAACCGACATTTTTTCCGAATCGAAGCCAACCACGTCGAGTCCTAATAATTGGCGACAATTCTGTCTTGAAAGGCTATTTACGAATAGATCGCGGAGATCGCTTCCCGATGCTGCCGATATTCCCGGATAGTTGGTAATTGGATTGAATACATTTAATAATTGGCCGCCGAGCACCTCGTTTCTGTCTATCAGAGCGGAGGTCAAGCCGAGATCGCCGCACCAGATCGCTGCCGCAATTCCGGCCGGGCCGCCGCCGATTATTACCACGTCAAATGTCCTATTTGATTCCAACATCACGTATAATTGAACTTACAAGATTTTCATATCAAGCGATACTATGGCGCGGAAATTGGCACTTGAAAGTGACACACTTTGTCATTATTTTATAAAAATGTCCTTTCAATAAGTTATAAGAAATCACCATCTGTTCCAATAAAGCCTATATTTACAAAGTTTAGCTTATCTACGCAGATGAACGTCCGCTCTTTCAACAATGGCACCAATATTGCTTTCGAATATAGTCGATAGTGGGCCTTTAGCTCCCGCGGTCGCATCCCAGTTACTCCAATCAGAAAAATGCCGGCTCGCCGGTGCCACATAACAATATGCGCTTAGATGTCGATCTCAGTCAAACGATTCTTCCGCCGCCCGTCGCCGAACACGTTACATACTCACCGGAACCTGATGAGGTCAAGAGCAAGGAACTCTTGAATCAGGGAATAAAATTTGCGCAGGCGGGCGACCGCGCGGCGGCACGAACAGCTTTGCTGACTGCGGCAAAACACGACCCAGAATGTGAGAGCGCGTGGCTTTGGCTTGCGTCGATCAGCGAATATCCTGAAGAATTGATGGCGTTCCTCGATAACGTCCTTGCGATCAACGCTGAAAACAAACGCGCATTACAGTGGAAAGCGGCTACCGAAGGGCTTCTCTCGAAAACTTTTGTACAGCGCGGCATGGACGCCGCCGAGGCCGATCAAGCCATGTACGCCGAAGACTGCTTTCGCAAGGCGCTCGAATACGATAAACAAAATGCCTCTGCGTGGTTAGCTCTCGCCTCGATCTCGGAGGACGAGACGGAACGTGTTGAGTGTCTCGCGCGTGTCCTTGAGATCGAACCGGAAAATCCCGCAGCTGCGAATGCATTAAAAACTATCAGCGAGCAAAGGCTTAGCTCTCAGTTCGAAGAAATTCGCAACGCTGCTTCAAACGGCCAAACCGACCGAGCCCTGCAGTTGTTGGGATCTTTTACAAAAGAAAATCCAAACCACGTCGAAGGCTGGATGCTGCTTTCACATATTGCGGCTACCCCGGCCGATAAACTTGCGGCGCTTGCACGAGTGCTTGAGATAGACCCGGAACATCAGGCGGCTCTCGTTACATTCGAATCGCTAAACGCACTTTTCGCTGTCCCCGAAACAAAAACGGTTGTCGTGTTACCGGAACCAACCCCGATTTCCGATGAACCGGAACCAATTTCTGCGTCTGCGGAAACCGAGCAAACCACCGTTTACGTCGAACCGGAAATGAAGTCGGCGTCATCTGAACCGGAACCAATTTCGATGTCTGCCGACCTTGTAGCTGCAGAATTACCCGTCGCACCGGACGATCTTGTCTTTGAAGCCCCTATTCCGGAACCGACGATGATGGCATTCGAACCCGAGTACTCTGCATCGCCGGAATTCGACCCATTTTCTACCAGCGTGAACATTTCGATACCGGTCGCAGAAAGTTTCCAAGATGAAGTTCCGCAGGTTGCCGCAGCGTCCGAAGAGTTAGTTTTCGAACCGTTAGAAGCGAGTTCACCGGTCGATTTGAACGCATTGTTTGAAACCCCGGAATCCGATCTTGAAATAATGGAACCGGACTGGGATCGCGAAACCGCCTCATATGAATCGATGGATCTTGTCGGTGAATCAGACGCAGCGAAACCCACCGCCGTCGAGGTAGATGATTCGATTGAAGCCGCTTTTGCCATCCCGATGCCGGAAGAGCTTCCGTTTGACGAAGCCGCTGCCGCAAATCAGCGTACCGGATTTGAAACCAGGATCGAACACGCAGTTGCCGAGCAAGCGGTAGAAAGCGCATGTCCATATTGTTCGGCGAATTTGGCCGATTCGCCGGTGATGTGTAATTCATGTTTTGCGGCCCTTACGTTATCGGATCTTGAAATGTTGATAAATAACAACAATGTTGATAGATACACGGTGCGAAAAGCGGTCGAAAAAATGGAAGCAGAGCGCGGCTCGCGTGAGCTGAACGAAGTAGAGCTTACAGCACTCGGCATCGGCCATCTAAACCTTCGAAACCTACAGTATGGTTACAATTATCTTCTCGAAGCCTCAAAGCTGAATCCGGACAATATCGTTCTTTCAAGCGAACTGCACTCACTTTTGATCCGCATGGACGAGCTCAAGCGACAGGACGAATTACATGCCACGATGACAAAAGGCAAACGGATTCTGGTTGTCGATGACAGTGCGACGATCCGAAAGCTTATCGCCGGAAAACTCGAAAAGAGCGGTCATGAGGTCTATCTTTCCTCGGATGGCGTCGAAGCGATGGAACAATTGAAAGAACTTATTCCCGACCTGATCCTCCTCGACATCACTATGCCGCGAATGGACGGCTACGAGGTGTGCAGGCAGATCCGGGGGCATAATTTAACTTCTCATATTCCGGTCGTGATGATCTCGGGCAAAGATGGATTCTTTGACAAGGTTCGCGGCCGAATGGCCGGAACTACAGGTTACATAACCAAACCGTTCGGGCCGGAGACGCTGATGAAAGCCATCGAATATTATCTCGGCGGCGGTGAGGGCAACGACGGTGAGGCAGAAGCCGCGGAAATGATTCACTGACTGCTTACAGCTCCGCGTTTATCTAGTGCCGCATCGACCCGCGCCTGTGCAGCCCTGATCCTCTCAAAATAAATTAATTTCAATTCGTATGTCCACCTTGCTTTCGTCAGCTGTGATCGATGAAGCCGCCTCGATTCTCGGCTCGGCCCGACGAACTGCACTGCTTTCGATTCAGGAATCAGTTCCCGGCGCAACCGACGCCATACTTCTAAAAGAGCTGACATCGTTGATCGAATTTGCTGAAAGATCCGCCGTTTCAGATTTGATCGAGGCGGTCGAGCCGCTGCGTCGATTTATCGTCTTTAACGCCGGACAAGGCGGATCCGCCACAGTAGTTCTGGATGCGATCGCCGATATCGAATCCTTGCTGCTTTCTCAAGGGTTTAACGAAAATGGAATCGACATCGAGATGTTCGATACGCTCGACAGCTCGTTTCGTTCGTTTGACACACCGACGACAGAACAAGAGGTCGCGGCCGCCTTCGATGACGCGACGGACACATTTGATTTGGAAATCGACGAGGAGTTGATGGAGGTTTTTCGCGAAGAAGCCGACGAACTTCTCTCGGCCTTTGGCAATGAGCTTGAGAAATGCGGACCAAACCATTTCGATGAAAAAGCGAAGTGGGAAATGAGGCGGATCGCACACACTTTTAAGGGCGCGGCCGGTGCCGTCGGGTTAACCCGCGCGGCAGAGCTCACGCATCGGATTGAAGACGATCTCGGGACAGATTCGGATCCGCCGCCGGCAAACATCCAGGCAAATATCGAATCGATAAAATCGAAATTTGATGAATTGTGCCATTTTATTTCAGGCGCTGACGAAAGTCCGAAAACAACCGCGATCGCATCGGAAAACGAATTCACCGAGCTTGAGCCTACGGCGATTTCAAACATATTGATCGACGCAAAGGCACTTCCGATCGAACCGTCGCAAACGCGAAAATCGGTCGTACGTATTTCGATCGACGCTCTCGACCAGTTGGACGAAATGGCGGCCGAGCTAAATGTTGGATTCGACCTGATTGCCGATCTTCTAAAAAACTCAACGCATTTGCAACCGGCCCAAAACGGACTTTACGGTCAAATAGAACGCCAGCTTCAACTTGCAACCGAACTTTCGGAAAGGATCGAATCGATACGCCTTGTCGAGTTCGGAACATTGACAACACGACTGCAGCGTGCGGTTCGTGTCGCCTGCGAAGACGGATTAAAAACAGCCGAAATACTTATCGAGAATCAATCCGTTCGCGTCGATACGATTGTCCTCGATGCTCTAGTCGAACCTTTGATGCACTTGCTGCGAAATGCCGTCGTCCACGGTTTGGAATCTTCTGAAAACCGCCGATTGCTCGCAAAAGCCGAAAGCGGCATGATACGCATCGCTATTAACGACGAAGCTGAAGGCATCAAGATCGAGGTCTCGGACGACGGGCGCGGCATAAACATAAATGCGCTAAAATCGCGTGCAATCGATTTGGGCATTATCACCCAAACCAAAGCCAATGAGATGAGCGATTCCGATGCAGCGGGCCTGATTTTTCATAAAGGGCTCTCAACCGCTTCCGAATTATCGCTTATGGCCGGACGCGGCGTGGGCATGAACATCGTCCGCGAGGCGATCGAATCGTTGGGCGGCAAGATTCTTGTGCGTTCGAGAAATACATTCGGTACAACGTTTTCGATCAATCTTCCAAAGGCCAAGCGTCGGGTTCCCGCTGCAAAACCGGTTCAGGTAGAACGAAAAATCTCGCTCCTTACGGTTGACGACAGCGGCAGCGTCCGACTCGCAAACCGAAAGGTGATCGAAGCATGCGGCTTTGATGTCGCGGTTGCAGACGGTGGGCATTCCGCTATTGCATTGCTAAAGAACGCTTCGCAGCTGCCTGATATGATAATTACCGATCTTGAGATGCCGGAGATGAACGGCTTCGAATTGATAGGCGTTTTGAAATCCGATCCGCGATTCAGAAATATTCCCGTTGTTGTTCTTTCTACAAGGACCGATTCTGAGTATCGAACACGGGCACTCCGGCTCGGCGCCGAAGGCTGCATCCAAAAACCGCTCGACAATACGAAATTGACAAACGCGGTTGCTGAATTTTGTCAGGTAAAATCTTAGCGGACAGGCGGTTTGCTCGGACGGAGTTCGATCTTGCTAGGAAGCGCTCGGGCAGGCATATTCAAAAGATCGATCACCACCTCGGCAACATCCGAGGGCTGAAGCTGCCACGCCTTATCATCGCTGGGTGTGTCGCCGCCGAAAGCGGTATTCACGCTTCCAGGGCAAATGTAACTGACCTTGATGTTGTCTTGGCGAACTTCCTGCATCAAGGCTTCTGAAAATCCATTCAGCCCAAATTTCGAAGCATTATAAGCGGCCATTCGCGGATGAGGATTTTGCCCGGCAAGGGAAGAAATATTGAAAATATATCCGCCTCCTCTTGTTTTCATTTTCGGGATCGCGTAGTGGCAGGCATAAAAAGTACCGTGCAGATTTGTTTCCAGCGTTTGACGAAACTCTTCGCCAGAAATCTCTGCAACGGTCTTGCCAAAAATGCCCACTCCCGCATTGTTCACCAAAATATCGACGCCGCCCAAACGGCGTTCGCATTCGTCGAGCATCATTCGAACCTGATCTTCGCTCCGCACATCGCATACATCAGCCTCGGCGTGACCGCGTTTTGCAAGCCACTCGATCGCCTGGTTCAGATCGCGTTTATCGCGACCGCAAATAAAAACCTTTGCGCAGTTTGCCAAAAGTGCTTCGGCAATCGCCAACCCGATTCCCTTCGTCCCGCCTGTAACTAAAGCGATCTTGTTTTCGATATTCACAATTTTTTCTTGAGCGATTCGTTTACGATCTTCGGATTAGCTTTTCCGTGCGAAGCTTTCATTACCTGGCCGACAAAAAAACCGAATAGCTTCTCATTTCCGCCGCGATAGGCATTAACGTTGTCCTGGTTTGCAGCGATCACTTCATCAACGATCTTTTCGATCGCTCCCGCATCAGAAACTTGTTCGAATCCTTTTTCTTCGATAACTTTAGCAGCCGGTTTACCGGTCGCGAACATCTCGGCAAAAACCTCCTTTGCCTGGTTGTTGTTTATCGAACCAGCTTCCACGGTATTGATCAATTCTGCAAGATCTTCGGCTGACGCAAGACTCTCCGCCGCCGACTTGCCCGAAGCATTTAGCTCACGCGTCAATTCGCCGAGCACCCAATTCGCCGTCGCTTTGGCATTCCGCGAATGCCTGACGGCATTTTCGAAATATTCCGCAAGATCGAGCGACGAAATCAACTGCGTCGCATCAGCAAAACTAAGCTCATAAACATCGATGAATCGTTCGCGCATCGCGTCCGGCAATTCCGGCATCTCGCGTTTCACCGATTCGATAAATTTCGCGGAAACGACCAGCGGCTGCAGATCTGGTTCGGGAAAATATCGATAATCATGTGCGTCTTCCTTTGAACGCATCACGCGAGTTTCGTTATTTTTCTCATCCCATAAACGTGTTTCTTGATTTACTGTCTCACCTGCCTCATGAGCTTTGACCTGTCGTTCGATCTCAAATTCGATAGCTTTTTGCATAAATCGAACCGAATTTAGATTTTTGAGTTCGACCTTGTTGTTAAATTCTGTCTCGCCGATTTTTCGGACCGAAACATTCGCTTCGCAGCGAAGATTTCCCTTTTCCATATCGGCATCGCTTGCACCGACCCATTGGAGAACGCGGCGGACATGATTTACGTAATCATACGCCTGCCACGAAGAACGAAAATCTGGACCTGTAACGATCTCTGCCAACGGCGTTCCGGCACGATTGAGATCAACATAAGAATATTTGTCGGTTTCGGGCAGCCCTTCATGCACATTCTTGCCGGCGTCTTCTTCTAAATGCATTCGTTGAATGTAGATGTCGATCGGGTTCCACTCGGTGGAATGACCGTGCTCATCGCGCGTCGCGGTCATTAATTTGAGTGTTCCGTTCGCCGAAAACGGTTTGTCGTACTGCGATATTTGGTAACCTTTCGGCAGATCGGGATAGAAATAATTTTTTCTCGCAAAAATAGACGTTTCTTGAATGTCAAGTCCCAATGAAAGCGCCGCCCGCGCTCCAAGTTCTACGACCCGCCGATTCAAAACCGGCAGAGCGCCAGGTAGGCCCAGACAAACCGGACAAGTATTTGCATTCGGCTCGCCGCCGAATTCGACCGCACAGCCGCAAAATATTTTTGTCGCCGTCGCAAGCTGCGCATGGATCTCCATGCCGATTATTGCTTCCCAGCCGTTTTTCATTTTTCTGTTTCCGATTATAAAAATGCGGACAATGAATCAATCATAATCCGCAATGATGAAATCTCAAAAATAACGCACAGCTATCGAC
>JBOGOW010000021.1:0-18395 GCA_050748285.1 Pyrinomonadaceae bacterium | reverse complement strand
AAATTGCAACAATTGGATTTATCCTATCGTAAGAATTTTGACGAAATTGGGTGTATAGATTAGATCAGGAGCGAAACGGCTAAAAATGGGACTTTGGGCAAGAATAACGAGAGTATTTAGGGCAAGCACTGGAGCGGCACTGGACAGGATCGAGAATCCGGAATTGGTGCTCCAGCAGACGATCCGCGATATGCGCGATCGCGTACCCGAATTGAATAATTCGGTTGCGCAGGTGATGGCGACCGAGCGGCTTTTAATCAAGAACTCCGAAAACCTCGAGAAACAGGTCGTCGATCTCGATTCAAAAATTAAAGCGTCGGTAAAAATGGGGCGCGATGATATTGCGACCGCGTATATCGGACAACTTCAACAGGCTCAGCTTGACCTCGATAGAACCGGAGCACAGCTTGAGCACGCTTCGCTTGCTTCGAAACAGGCGCTAAAGGCGCGCGACAACTACGTCCTGAATATGAAAAAGCGCACCGCCGAGGCGATGCAGCTTATCTCCGCCGCGAAACAGGCGAAGCTGCAGGAGCAGCTCGCACAGACGATGGAGACGTTCAACATCGGCGACGACGCTTCGACATTTAACGAAATGCGCGAAAAGATCGACCGTCGAGTCGCGGCTGCCGAAGCAAAACTGCAGCTCGGCTCAAGTTCGGTGGATACGCAGATGGCCGACATCGAACGCGAAGCAATGGACATCCAATTGCAGGACAAGCTGCTCGAATACAAATCGCAGATGGGAATGCTCGGCGCCGGCTCGGCATCGGAAAGCAAACAGATCGCCGCCGGTTCGGATACTACAAATGAAAACGATGTGCTCGAAGAAGTTTTGAACCAAGAAGTCTTGCAGAATGAAACAAAACAGCAAGGCAGCTAGATGGAGTATTTCGGCTTCACGGAAACAGACAAGTTCAGGCTCCGGGCGGCCAAATTGATTGGCGAAGATGAAATTGCGTATTTACAGTTTGTATTGTGCGAACACCCACTCGACGGAAAGGTTATACAGGCCTCAGGTGGTATTCGGAAACTACGCTGGTCCTTGTCGGGTCGGGGAAAACGCGGCGGTGCGAGGGTGATTTATTATTTTGCGCTTTCTGATGAAAGAATCATATTATTGGATATTTATTCGAAGAATCAAAAAGCAGATCTAACGCGGAACGAAATTCGCGAATTAAGAGTTACGGTGGACGAATGGCTGGAACAAATTCGAATTCCGAAAAAAAAATAAAAGGTTTGACCTTTGGAAGGGAAACGCGTGTAAGGAAGCCGGTAGTTAAGAACGGTAGTGATAATCCGGTGTTTGCTGTTTGTATTAAAACAGACGACGATGACCTTTTGTTTCCGAAAAAGGTTTATAAGATATGGATGCGCGGCGGCACCCGCGTTCTCGTGATAGACGAAGAAGGCGAACCTGCTATTTACCCAAAGGATCATTTCCTGGTCTTATCGCTTTCGTCAAAGGCAGAAAACACGCTTGCGGGAGTGCTTGAATAATTAGGGTAAAACGTTACTACGATTTTAATCATCAAACTTTAATATGGCAGACCTGGCGAAATACCAGCGAGATCTTCAGAAATTCGAAAACAGCTACGCGAAAGAAGCGATCAAGGAACCGATAAATTTTTGGGGACTTGCGGGCTTTGCCGTCGCTGCTGCTTATTCGTTTAGCGTAATCCCGCTTCTTATCGCTTTAATCGCTGAGATAGCATATGTAATGCTCGTGCCAAATCTGCCGTGGTATCGACAGCTTGTTCAGTCGCGTGAGAAGCAGCGTCTTTTAAAAGCCAATATCGATTCGCGTGAAAGACTGATCAAAACCTTTACACCGCGCGAGCGCGAAGCGGTCGAATACCTCCGCTGGCTGAAAGAAAAGATACAGGACAATTATCGAAAGTTCACTGGTGCTTCCAATGTGCCGAGCAATTTGACGACGCTCGATCAGCGTTGGGAAGATTTCGTCGATCTGCTCGATGTTTATCGTCGCCGCAAACAGCATCTGAAATCGATCAATCGGCAGGCCGTCCACAACCAGCTTTCGCAGGCATTTCGTGCGGCCGAAAGCTCAACCGACGATAAAACAAAACGGATTCAGCAAACGAATGTTGAAATTCTAAAGCGTAGAATTGCGTCATTCGACGAGATCGAAAAAAGCGTGAAATTGGTCGAAGGCCAGCTGCAATCCATCGAGAATTTTTTCAGCTATCTTAATGACGAGATCGTTACGATGTCCACGCCCGAAAAATTCTCGCTGCTGGATTTCGAACAGCTTTCCGATTCCATCGCGATGACAAAACAAATGCTCGACGCAACCGCCGACGATGTCGGCGCCCTCGATTCCTACAACCGCGAAATGGGAAATTACGAACTTCTCCCAAGCTCGAACCGATAACCATTTTTACCCTAATCAGCTTAATTTTCCATTACATTTCCCCGTCCGCCTTGCGACTACTTTTGCTTTCTATTAAAATTTAGGGTTTCAGCAAATGCTGATTTTTATTGGAGCAAATTATAATTATGAAACGAGTAGGCATTTTAGTCGGGCGCGAAGTTACGTTCCCGGAATCAATTATCAATACAATTAACGAACGCGGTAAGGGCGAGGTCGTCGCGGAGATGGTAACGGTCGGCGGCATCAGGCTTGATGAACCGAAAAAGTACGACGTCATCATCGACCGCATATCGCATGAGATACCTTATTATCGGGCAACTCTCAAGCGGCTTGCGCTTGAGGGAACTTACATCATCAACAATCCTTTCTGGTGGTCGGCGGATGATAAGTTTTTCAATTTTTCGCTCGCTGCAAAGATCGGCGTGGCGATCCCGAAAACCGTTCTTCTCCCGCAGCACGCTTACATTAAAGACATCACGAGCGAATCGCTGCGCAACCTGGAATTCCCGATCGACTGGGAAGGCATTATCGACCACGTCGGCTTCCCTGCTTTTCTAAAACCGCACGACGGCGGCGGTTGGAAAAACGTTTCCAAAATTCACGATCTCGACGAATTATGGAAAGAATATAACAGTTCGGGCACGCTTTGCATGACGCTTCAAGAAGGGATCGAATACGATCATTTTGTCCGCTGTTACTGCGTCGGTCAGGAGAAAGTTTTGATAATGCCGTACGACCCGTCGAAACCGTATCTTTCGGGAATGCAGTATGTCAACGTCGATAACTATCTCACGCCGGAACTTCACGAGCGCGTCGAAAAAGATGTGATCACGATCTGCAAGGCACTCGGTTATGACCTAAACACAGTCGAATTTGCGATCAAGGACGGCGTTCCATACGCGATCGATTTTATGAATCCTGCGCCCGACGCCGAACTCGCCTCGGTCGGCGAATACAATCACCGGTGGATCGTCGATTCGATGGCTGATTTCATTTTCAGGAAACTAGAGAAAGGTTTCGATCAACCGGAATTTTGTTGGACGTCTATGCTCAACCCAGGGCCGAAGGCAAAAGCTCCGGCGGGAAAGAAAACAACAGCAAAGCCGAAAAAGGCAAAAGCTTCGAAAGCATAAACTTTTTTCGTCTTAGGTAAGAAGAGACTTATCCACTAAATCACACAAAAAGACACAAAACAGAACCAACGGTTTTTGTTTCGTGTCTTTTTGTGTATTTTTGTGGAAAAAAATAAAAATCCGAAGAACGAAGTGTATCGTTTGAACCAAGAAAATCAATTCTCGTTTTCGACCATCGAATACGGAATTCGCGGTGCGAGCATTTTAGCGCCGATGCTCATTATTATCCAGAGGATAAAGGCGGCGGACGAAACCAGCCAGCCCGCGTCGGTGACAAGATATTCATTAAATAGAATTCCGGCGGCGATCAACGGGATCGAGTACATGCCGATTCGAAACGCAACGCTTCGCCAGCGGTCGAGCTTTTCGACCAAATTCATGCGGCTGATCTCGAGTTCCATATATTCGTCGTCGCCTGTGAGATGCGAGAAATATTCGACCTCATTACTCGTCCATTTTCGAAGCTCCGCGTTCGGTACTACGCGATTTGCTGCCGAAAAATTATGGACGACATGTGCAAGCTTCCCTTCGTCAAGTGCGAGTTCGGCAAGCCCGATGAGCGCCCGAAAGCATGCGTCCAATTTCTCAACTGCCGCTTTATAAGCCGACGCCGCACGTTTCGAATAGCCGAATTGTCTGTATGATTCGCCGATCCGCTCAAGCAGATCAGGATCGTCCACTGCACGTTTTTCCGCAAGCCGCAATGCCGCCGCACCTCGGCGGTGAAGATTCGGATTTCGTTCGACGTGCGACAGCGCAAAGCAATTACGCGCGAATTCAAAAAGCAGCCAGCCGTTGTTTGGATCGATCCGAAGAGCCCGTCTAAATGCCTCAAAAGCCCGAATTAACGAACCGTTCATTCGAAGTTGATTCGCCGCATTTCTCAATTCTGTCGCAAGCTGCGGATCAACAACCTCGATAGACGCAGAAGACACGCAATTTGATTTCGACCGCTTGAAGATCGCCGGCGACAAGACGTCGGACGACGGTATTTTTAGTGCGGCCGCTGCTAAATTCGCCTGATGCGGTTCGACAAGAAATCGACTCAATTCCGACGACTGGCAATCCAGCAAATTCGGATCGAGTTTTGGAAACAGAGCGCGGACCATCTGCCTGTATCGCTTTCCGCCGCCCGAAAAAACGATCACCGGCCCATTGCCGAAAACAGTGGTTCTGAACAAATATCTGACACGTCCGCCGCGTCGAAACGAACCGACAATGTTCGTTCCGATATGCTCCATTTTCCGCAACCTGATTGACGATCGAAGTCCATTCATTCGAAACCATGTTTTCGGGATCAGTCCTGTTCGAACCAAACGCCGCCCGTCAAACACAATCTTGTCGGTCGTCCGCAGGATCGGGACAACGAGAAACGCGACGACGAAAAGTGCGGCGGCAATAATATTGAATGAAAGATACAACGAAAGAAGCGCAAAAAATATCAGCAGCAAAATAGCCGCGGCGTAAAACGGCGTGTATGCACGAATGGAAACCGGCAGCCGTACCGATTCAGGCTGGCTGCCGCTTTCGTATTTCCTGTTGTCAATCTCCATAACAATAACTGATCTTTACTGATCGCTACCTGGATTCAAACCGCCGGGCGTATCTGGAACTGGTTCAGGAATTTCCTTCGCTTTTTCGGGGTCTAGTTCTTTCAGCTTTTCCTTTGCGGATTGGGCTGTTGCCGAAAGCGGAACGGCTTTCCCTTCCAGATCTTTTGCTTCGCTTGCCGCTTTTACAAGCTCGAAAAGCGTTCTGACAGCATCTTCTTTCTTGCCTTGCTTTTCATAAATATCGGCCAATTCTTTTCTGATGGATTCTTTCGCGACGACCGGATCGGACGCAGCAAGCAGATCTTCGTACACCCGAACCGAATCGTCATATTTATTATCATCGGCGTATGCCTGTGCCAATGCAAATTTTGAAAGACTTCCGACCTCATCCGTCCCTTTGGCAAGAGTTTCCAATTCGCCGATACCAGCCGCGCGGTCTATCGTCAGACGATTTACGGCAGCAAAATACTTTGCTTTTTCGCCGACCGCACCGCCGAATTTTTCTGCTACGCCTTGAAACGCGGTTATCGACGCCTCGGCGCGTTCGCGCGATGTTTTAAATGATTTTTGCGTGCTCCCCGCAGGCGGCGGTGTTTCAGAAATTGGAGCCTGCGATATCTCGATCGCTTTGCCGAGCGCCGTCTGCGCCTCGGCGCTCGATTTGCTGCTCCACGAATATATGATCCAGACAACAAGCCCGAGCACCACGACCGCACCGATGCCGTAAAGGATATTTCGCCCTTTTCCCTCAAAAATGCTTGCGGCATCTTCGATCTTTTTCCCGACCGTTTTTTGAAACGGATCTTCGTAACGCGGCTTGTCTTTCGCGTCCGAAGTTGGCAGCGGAACATTGTCGAATGAACGTCTCTTTCTCGCCATATTTAAATAAATTGCAAATACATCAATTACTTTCGTTATATAATCAGAAAAACCGTCGGTTTTCCAAAAGTTTAAATTTAACGTAATGACGGTATTTCGGCAAATTTGAATCGTATATATTAGAAAATGGTGTCGAATTGACATTGTGGTGTTTGTAAACTTTCAGGAACTGATTCTCCGTGAACTTTGTGCCTTATCTCTGTGTTCTTTGTGTTAAAGAGCCATTCAAACACAAAGGGCGCTGAGAGAAGACACGAAGTTCACGGAGAAAGGACAACACCCGAAGGTTGGTCTATTTCCCGGAAAATTGAAAAACCGGGAACTTTTTGACGAATTCGGAATCTAATCTAAATAAGCCGCGTATGTAGCGGCAATGCCAGTTCCGATCGGATTTTGAAATCGTTTTTGCGTGGGGTGTTTTTGGGCAAATCAATTACATTCGACCAAGGTGACGCGGCAGCCGCCGGTTTGGCGGACATGTCGATCAGCGTCCAAAATTCTGGCCAGGCGTTCATCGAGCGCCTGCGTGCCGGTGAATCGGACGCCTTCGATCAGTTAGTTTGCCGGTATTCGAACGAGCTTTTTTCGCTCGCATTTCGGCTCACGCAGGACCGCGAAGATGCGAATGACATTGTTCAGGAAACATTCCTGAGTGCGGTTCGCGGCATCGGCTCATTTCGGGGCGATGCCGAATTGAAAACATGGCTGTTTCGAATCGCCATCAACCATTCCCGGAATCGGTTCAGATGGTGGAAACGGAGATCGCGCGACCGAACGGTTTCGCTTGACGATTCGGTCGGAAACACCGATCTGATCGAAGCTGACCGAATTGCCGATCAGGGACTCAACCCGGAGCAGAAGGCACTAGAGCGCGAACGCGAGCACGCGATAATGCGCGAGCTGGCAAAGCTGCCGCTCAAATTTCGCGAGGCCGTCGTTTTATGCGATATCGAAGGCCGCAGTTATGACGAGGTTTCCGAAATACTCGGCATCGGACTCGGTACGGTAAAGTCCCGCATCGCACGCGGGCGGAGTTCGCTTCGTCAAAGGCTGCGGGATTTTTGAAAATTAACGAATGGCTGACTTGTCCCGGTTTTACTTTGAAAGACAAAAAGATCGGTGCCAAACGATGAGTCAGGAAAAAGTGCGATATTCGCATTTCGGATTTCGATGTTCGAGATCTGCAGAAATTTGAAAACGACCAGCAACTCGTTTCGGATGCAAATCATGGGCTTGATCGTCCGTAGTCGCGAAATTTCGACGCTTTTCGATTTGAAAAGCGGCCGGGGCAAGTGAGCCATTCGTTGAGGAAAGGTAGTATGAAATGCAAAGAAATAACGTCTGAACTTGAGCATTACGCAGATGGCGAACTTACGCCGGAAACAACGGCCGATGTAGAAATGCATCTCGATTCCTGCCCGGTCTGCCGGGCCGAACTTTCCCATATTCAGGAATTTCGTACTGAACTGCGTTCGCTTGCAGCGGCGCGTGTTTCGTTAAAAACGATGTCCGATCTGCGTGCGGCGGTCGCATCGCATTTCGCACCGGCATACGGATATCCGTCGTTCGCACTTATCGAAGGCAATGTCAGCTGGCGTCAAAAATGGTTTTTCCCGACCGCTATCGGCACTCTCGCATCATTAGTTTTCGGAATATCATTATTGGTCGTTATCCTGATGCCTTCGAATTTTCCTTCGATCGCATTCGACACTGAAGCGAATTCGGAAAACAGCGATTCTCTGTTGCTCGCAAATTTGGATCCTAATACGAGCGGTGTTTTGCTTATCACGCCACAGCAGTTTGCACATTCGCGGGCCGAAGTTTCTCATGATTCGCCGAGCTTGAATCCTGCCGGCCAGTTGGCACAACTGGCCGGCTCCGACGCCAGAGATGATGAAGTGGTCGTTGTTGCTGATGTTTACGGCAACGGTTCGGCGGCCATCGCCGACATTGTCGAATCGCCTCGGGACCGCAAAATGATGGATCGGCTTGTCGCGGCCTTGCGACCGAATATGCAGGGAATGCCGTTCGTTCCGGCGCGAATGGATAATCGGGGCAACATCGTGCGGGTCGTTTTGAAATTCCAAAACGTCAACGTAAATATCGATGATGCCGCAGAATTTAGATAGTTTATTTACGGAAGTTTATCAAGCTGCGTTTTCAATTTTGCCGCCAAAACCTGATCCAGCCGCAACAAAATATTGTATTGAGTCGTCGCCGGTGCTTTCTGCTTTTCGGAAACATGAACCATCGCCATGTTGAAACGCGCCCTTGCAAAATTCGGATTCATTTCAAGACATTTCAAATAAGCCTCGATTGCCTTTGCAGGTTGGCCGTCAGCAAAATAAGAGTTGCCTAAAAGGTAAAATCCATCCGAATAGGTAGGATTTTGCTTTGTAAACTCGATCAAACCGGAAACGGCTTTCTTGTAGCTTCGCGTCGCATCGGCAGTTCGATTCAGCGTGTCGTACGCACGACCGATATAGAAATGCGTCTCTCCGTCATCGGGATTCAATCTAAGAGCACTGTTGCATGCCGAGATCGCAAGTTCCGGCTTTTCGAGGTCATTATATGCGCGGCATAAATTCGTATAGGCGAGATATTCATTCGGTTTAAATCGAATTCCGGCCTGCGCCGCTTCGGCCGCTTCCTGATGCCTTCCGGCCAGACTGTAATACCAACTATTATCGGTAAAGAAACTGCCGTCGCTTGGATAAAGTTTGATCGCACGCCGCGTAATGTCGATCGCATCGTTATAGCGGCTTTCGGCGCGATACATCTCCGCCAGGGTTTTATAGACCGAAGGATTATCAGGCTTGGCATTCAAAGATTTCAAATAGTTTGTTTCGGCTTCGGCCAACTTGCCAAGTTTTAATTCGGCGTCTGCGGCCAATAGAAAAGCGTCCACAAGGTTCGGAGTTCCTCGTTGGATAGCGGAGAGCGCAGACGATTCTTGATTTTGCAGATCGCCCTTTCCGGCGAATATCCGCGCCATAAGATAGTAAACATTACCATCCGCAGGAGCGATAGTTACCAGTTTTTGATACGAGGCCAAGGCCTCGTCGTAATTCTTCAGTTGGTAATTTATTTCCGCCGAAAGCCTTATCGCCTGGACATTATCCGGTTCGACTTTCAGGAGTTCGCGAACGTCGATGATCGCAGCCGGATAGTCTTTCCGCTCATAATTCAGGTAGCTGCGCACCTTGTACACATCGACCGGCTTGTATCCAAGTTCCTGGGCAGTGTTGAGTTCTGTGATCGACTCATCGTATTCTTTTAAATCCAAAAGTGCGTATCCTTTCCAAAAATGTCCGTCCGCGTTGCCGGGGTCGAGCGCTATCGCCTGGGTGTATAGGTTCACTGCCTGACGGTAGTTTTTCTGTCGATATGCCTTTTCAGCCTGGATTCGCATCTGCTGAGCCTTTTTCGCGTCTCGTTTCGGTGCCTGCTGAGCGACCGAATATGAAGGCAAAACGACGAATGCCAAAGCGAAAAGTCCTATGATTGCTAAAAGTTGGACACGTATTTTCATTTTCTTTCTCCGTATCATTGAAGAATAATATTTCGATTTCTGGTCGATTTCGGCGCCGGCGTCGGCTTTTTGATCGGCGTCGTCGTGGTCTTTTGCGTATTATTCTTAGTTACAACAGGCGTCGTTGACCGCGTTGCAACGGTTTCCGACTGCGTCGATGCTGGTTCCGGCGTCGGGCCAACGATCAGAGCTCCGGTATTAGTGTTTGTATTTGAATTCGTGTTGCTATCGGTCGTCGAACTCACATCCGAATTCGAGTCATCGCTATTAGTCGCCGCGAAATCGATCGTCGGTTCCGGCGAAGGCTCTTCATACGGAGTCGGGGAAGGCTCCGGTTCAGATGCAACGGCGTAGTAATTGTTGTAATAATACCAACCGCCGCCAACTGCCGCCGCTCCAATTACGAACAGGGCAAGAAGTCCGCCGATAATCGCAAAGACTTTGCCGCCTGAACTTTTCTTAACCTTTGGCGGAAGCGGGACATATGAATCGCTCGCCTTAGGTGCAAAATCAGCCACTCCGGAAAGGGCCGCGGCGGATTCAAACCCTTCCGGCACGCTTTGATCCGAATAATCATTCGTCTCATCAATACCGGCAGAATCTGCAAATTCGTTGAACGCAATTATCGGCATCGTCGCATCGGGCGTATAATCGCCGTCTTCGACCGCGCCGTTGGAATCACCGAACGACGTATCAGCGAAATTTTCAACCTCAGCAGGCTCCGAATAGCTTGGCGCCGATTCAACAACCGGATCATTGCTGCGTGGGACAGGGAACGAATTGCTGCCGGCAATAAAGACCTCGGTTTTTACATCCGCCTGCAGCGGAACCGAAGGCTCGCCGTTCGGGTCGAAGGCAATCGTCGCATTCGGATCGAATGCCGGAGACTGCGAATCGCCAACCATGTTCGACGAAGCTTCCGAATTGACAGCAGTGACCGCCGTCGGAACGCTCAAAACGCCGGCTGCAGCAAAGTTCATCACTTCGGTCTTGTCTATCGAGGGAGCATTTAGCGGTACCGAATCCGATTGCGACGTGCCTTCCGAGTTCATGACCACAGTATGTGCCGACATTTCATTCTGCATTTGAGCATGAGCCTTTCGAAGCGCCTTTTGCATGTCGCGTGCATTTTCATACCGTTTATCCTGGCTGACCTCCATAGCGCGAATTATCACTTCGCCTACGGCTGCAGGTATTTCAGAATTTACTTTGTTCGGCGGCTGGATCGGATCAGGCAGTCCGTTCAACATTTCGTCCGCACGCGAAAGTGCGTCCGGCGGGACAACATTTGTGAGCAGTTGATAGAGCGTTGCCGCAAGCGAATAAATATCGCTCTTCGGGCTGGTGCCGATCCCGCGGATCTGCTCCATCGGAGCATAATGCGGCGTATAGCCGACAACGCTTCCGGTGCTTCCGGAATCGTCCACTTTCGACTGACCGGTAGAGTTTTTCGACAAGCCGAAATCGAGAAGTATTACGTGATTTTCGTCCGTGAGCTTCAAATTTTGCGGCTTGATATCGCGATGGATAATCGGCGGCTCGTGCGAGTGCAGATACGAAAGCGAATCAAGCAATTGGTCCGCCCAAAACATCACCCAGCTTAACGGAAACGGCTTTTTCGCCGCATCGAGCCGGCTGGCGAGGTCGTCGCCGGAAATATGCTCCATTACGAGGTATTGCTCGTCGCCCTCGCTAAAATGGTCGCTCACCTTTGGCAGCACAGGATGGCGCATTCTTGCCAGAATGCGGGCCTCGCGTTCGAATGCATTGCTCAGCATTTCGTCGCCGGCAAAGAACGTGCGTTTGAGCGCAACGGCGCTTCCCAGGCGCTGATCGACCGCCAAATATACTTCCCCCATTCCGCCCTTCCCGATCAGTTGGACGATGAGGTATCTGTTCTGGATCAATGTGTTTTGAGCAAGAGGCTTCATTTAATATTTTCCGGAAAGTTTGGGTAAAACAACTGCAACTTACCATTTTCTAACAAAACGCGATAAAATTCAATAAAGAATTGCACTAGTGTCATGTCAACATTTAGTTGACGGGTCAGAACCGCGTCGGGGCGACTTGCCCGGTTCGCGCGTGCTGCCAGCAAAAGCCTTTCGTTTTCACTCTGCGCGTGCATGGCGTTCCCTTTTTTGTGATCGCGCCGCAATAATAAACCGTTTCTTCGGATGTTTTTTGCGTCCGTGAAGGTTGTTCGTTTATTTGCTGCGTCGGTAAAGCGCGTGATGTATTAGCATGAACATCGTTCGCGCTGTTTGCCGATTCGTCCGATTTGGAAATAATTTCACCTGCGTTCGATGAGTACACATTTGCAGCCTTAAGCCCTTTAGACTCAACCTTTGCGGACCGTCGATTATTACTGCTGCCGGAGCCGGAAAATAATGTCCACGATCCTGCAATCGTCAACACCAGACCGAGCAAAATCGCCGCGATCGGGATTATGTCAATATGCTGATGTTCGGTCGCGCATAATTGGC
The DNA here is from genome assembly GCA_050748285.1 of Pyrinomonadaceae bacterium. Classification (GTDB taxonomy): domain Bacteria; phylum Acidobacteriota; class Blastocatellia; order Pyrinomonadales; family Pyrinomonadaceae; genus OLB17. The sequence goes on along the minus strand of JBOGOW010000021.1, from coordinate 6,420 downwards.
AGAATCTGCGGCTCGTCCAAAGCCGCCATTCGGCGCGCTCTATCTTCTCACCGCAATTGCAACAGAATTTCGGCCGAAACATCATCTTCGTAAACTACCTAAAAGAGGTTGAACCAATTGAGTATAATCCAAAAATTCGCTTGTGTTAAGGACTCGACCGCATGATTTGTAATACAACCGGTTTACCGGTTTCCGCGTCTGATTGCTAGACTTTTTATATGCACATATCTCGTGCCTTATTTTTTGGCTTAATAAATGTGTCGTTTTTTTCCCTTGCCTTCGGCCAAGTTGAGGATCCGATCAAGGTCGATTCATCGATCGTCCGACTGAACGTCGGCGTTGTCGATCAGCGCGGTCGCCCGATCACAAGCCTCGACCGTTCGAATTTCCTGGTAATGGAAGATGGCGTGCGGCAGGACATCTCGCGATTCGAATCGACCTTGTCTCCGTTCAGCGTGGTCGTCCTGCTCGATATGAGCGGCTCGACGAAAAGCTATCGCGCAAATATCAAACTGTCGGCGTCAAGATTTCTAGACGCTTTGGCATCGAATGACCGCGTCGCCGTGATCGAATTCTATTCGAAGTTTAATTTGCTAAACGACTTCACGACGGACAAGCGAATCGCCGCCAAGTCGATCGAACTTGCCAACGGCGAGGGCGATACCGATCTCTATAAGGCGATAAATTTCGCGCTCGAACGGCTTGCGAAAGAGAATTCGCGGCGAAAGGCGATTGTGCTCCTGACCGACGGCGTCGATACCGAAGCACAAAATCTCGACCGCAAACTGCTTGCGAAAAAAACCGAAGGCGAAATGCCGAACGCGATCCGCCCGGCCGAAAACGATCAGCTTAATAAAATTCTAAATCGCGCCGATCAGCAGGGCGTTACGATCTATCCGCTTGCCCTTCCGACCGGCGACCCGAAACGGCTTGCCGACCCGACTCCGCTCCAGTTTGCGATGTATCAGGCATCGCGTGAAAGACTTCAGATGATCGCCGATCGCACCGGCGGCACGCTCAATGCGATCAATCGCCTCGAGGAAATGGGGCGTCTTTACGCCATCGTCGCCGCCGAAATCCGCACGCTATACACCGTCGAATATTCACCCGCAAATACTAACCGCGACGGCAAATGGCGCGAGATAAAAATCGAGGTCAACAACCCCGAACTCATCGCCCGCACCCGCCAAGGCTACTTCGCAAAATAGACTGGAGCGGCGAACGTCTCGTTCACCATCGCTTTTTGCAAATCATGCGCATTTTTCGCACTTCGTGCTAAAGGTCAACGGGACGTTGATCTCTCCAGTCAATTAAAAAGCGGAAAGGGCGCCAAATACGTCTCCCACACCGTATAAAGCGCCCTTTCCAGTATTCGGAATCTAGGCCGGGAGGCCGCGTTTCCGAAATCTATATTGTTGTCAAATTCTTTTCAGCTACAATCCTACCCGTTGATGAGGTTTTTAAATACAAACGGATGAAATGGCTAAAGAAGATTCTGTTAAAGTTAGTTTAGCATTTTCTTATCCTGTGTCAAGCGAAAATCGCACACTTTTACGATTTTTTTTCACGCCTGCAAAAATCGCGTATTTATTAGTTTCCGTTGCGTTATTATTGGCTGCATTGGCGAAATCCGTGTATTATTTGCCGCGAGCAACGGTGAGCCGCGCGTTTGCAAGATCGATTCGGTCGCGTATCACGGCGTTTGTTTCGGCTTCTGCGGCTGCATTGGCGGCAAGTTCCCTTTCCGCATCTTCGCGGTCGGTTTTGGCGCGCGCGGTATCGACATCATCCGCAGTTTCCGCCACATCGGTCAAAATCGAAACCTGATTGCCGCTTACCTCGACAAATCCGGTAGAAACGGCAAGCTCTTCGGCCTTTCCTTTAACGGCATAGCTGAGCACGCCCGGCTTTAGCGCCGAGATCAGCGGCGCGTGGTTGGTAAGAATTCCCGCCTCGCCCGAAGCGGTCGGCACAGTTACCGATTCGGCTTCCGTATCGATCACGCGGCGTTCGGGGGTTACGATTTCGAGTTTGAGCATACTTTTGAAGTAAAAAAGAAAAAGTCAAAAGTCAAAGTCAGAAGAAAGAAAGTTAAAAGGGAAAGGTTAAAAGTAAAAGTCAGAAGTTAAAAGTCCGAATTTAAAAATGCTACTTCCGGGCTTTTGTGTTTACTATTATTTTGCCCACAATCTTGGCTATAACCATAGCCTCGTCTCTTAGGTTCTCGATTCCAGAACGAGCTTCATCTTTGAAATTTTCGGTAGCAAGGATTAGTCGCAGCCAGTAATTGGATTCTCTCGCTTCTTTTAAGGCGATAGCATTTTTATGAATAAAATCGGCCGTGCTTTGTCCGGCTTTGGCCTCCTCTAGGTTTGCTCCCACGGAAGTTCCCGCATCGAGCAGCTGTAAAATCACATTCCGGCTCACATCAGAGTTTTTCTCAAGATATTTGTAAAGCTTGACGATCCGAACCGCAAACTCAAAAACTCTTTCGCGAATATCAATCGGCTTTTTAGCATTTGCTTCCTCAGACATCTTCAGACTTTGACTTTTTACCTTTGCCTTTGGACTTCAGACTTTTACTTTTGACTTTTTACTTTTGGCATTTGACTTTTGCTTTCAGACTTTTACTTTTGACTTTTTACTTTTGGCCTTTGACTTTTGCTTTCAGACTTTTACTTTTGACTTTTTACTTTTTACTTGTGCATCGGCTATGCCGATGCCGCCATTTTCTTCGCTTTGTCGCGGGCTTGTTCGATGGTACCGACCATATAGAACGCCTGTTCAGGCATATCGTCACATTTGCCTTCGAGAATTTCGCGAAAGCCCTTGATCGTGTCTTCGACCTTTACATATTCGCCTTTCAAGCCCGTAAACTGCTCGCCGACAGTAAACGGCTGCGAAAAGAAACGCTGAATTTTTCGTGCTCGCGAAACTGTGAGTTTGTCATCCTCGCTCAATTCATCGAGCCCGAGAATTGCGATAATATCCTGCAGGTCTTTGTAACGCTGCAGAATACGCTTAACTTCCTGCGCCGTATTGTAGTGCTCCTCGCCGACGATCTGCGGATCGAGAATACGCGAATTCGATGATAAGGGATCGACCGCAGGGTAAATGCCAAGTTCGACGATCTGGCGCGACAGCGCCGTAACCGCGTCAAGGTGAGCAAATGTTGTTGCCGGAGCCGGATCGGTATAGTCATCGGCAGGCACGTAAACTGCCTGAATAGAGGTAATTGCACCCGTCTTGGTCGATGTGATACGTTCCTGCATCTCTCCCATTTCGGTTGCAAGATTCGGCTGATAACCCACGGCAGACGGCATTCGGCCAAGCAACGCGGAAACCTCGGAACCTGCTTGCGTAAATCTAAAAATATTATCGACAAAGAAAAGCACGTCGTTGCCCTGATCGCGGAAATATTCGGCAACCGTCAAACCCGAAAGCGCGACGCGAAGACGTGCTCCCGGCGGTTCGGTCATCTGCCCGTAAACCAGTGACACTTTTGAATTTTTGATCGCTTCCATATCGACCTTTGTAAGGTCGAACGCGCCCGTTTCTTCAAAATTATGCGTGAACGAATCGCCGTAGGTAATAACCTTCGATTCGACCATTTCGCGGAGCAGGTCGTTCCCTTCACGCGTGCGTTCGCCGACGCCTGCAAAAACCGAAAAACCATCGCGGCCCTTTGCGACGTTATTGATCAATTCCATGATCAAAACCGTCTTGCCGACGCCCGCACCGCCGAACAGCCCGATCTTACCGCCGCGGAGAAACGGCTGTATAAGATCGATAACTTTAATGCCGGTCTCGAACATCTCGAGCTCGGTCGCTTGCTCGTCAAATGCCGGTGCATGGCGATGAATTGCATAACGCGTTTCAGAATCTACCGCGCCCAACTCGTCAACCGGATCGCCGATCACATTCATCACGCGCCCAAGCGTTGCACCGCCGACCGGAACGGTAATCGGTCCGCCAAGATCTTCGACTTTCATCCCGCGGATCATTCCATCGGTCGGCAACATCGAGATCGCACGCACGCGGCCTTCGCCCAAATGCTGCTGAACCTCGGCCACGACATCTATTTTTTCCTCGACCTCGAAACCGTCCGAAATGATGCGAAGTGCCTGATGTATCGGCGGAAGATAATCCTGAAATTCAACGTCAACAACCGGTCCGATGATCTGAACGACCTTGCCGATCTGCACGCCTTCTTTATTAGCCATTATTGATAAATTGCTCCTGTAATAGTGAGAAAATCGCTCGATTTACAAAGGAGTAAGATTACCATAGCCGGCTGATAGAGTGCAAAGCCATGCGGCTCCAATTTATCCAGTCGGTCTGCTGTTTAATAACTAATCAATGGTGGTGTAGAATCAAATCAATATGTGGAGTGATGCAGTTAATATCGATCCTGAAATTCTTGTGGTAACCCCGGTTTTTCGAGGAACGCGTGTGCCGATCGAATCGCTGTTCGACCATCTGGAAGGCGGCGTTTCGTTGGATGAATTTCTCGATGATTTTCCGACGGTTTCGCGGGAACAGCGATCTCGGTCTTAAATGCAGCTAACCAACCAAAAAGAACCTAATTGAAAAAACTAGAACTACCAACACAAGGTCTAAAAACGCTTTTTGGCGTTCAGGATCAAAACATCAAATATCTCGAATCGCTGCTCGACGTGAGCATCGGCGCACGCGGTAACGAATTGCTGCTCGATGGCGATCCAAATGACATTAAAACGGTGCAGGCTATTCTTCAGGATTTTAGCGACCTGTTTGCAGACGGTCAAACTTTCAGCGATAAGGAGCTTAAGGACGCCTTCAAGCAGATCGCCGAAGACCGCGCTTACAGTCTTAAAGATTACTTTCTGAAAGCGCGTTTTAATCCTGCCGGGAAAAAGCAGGTAGCACCTAAAACCGCAAATCAACGAAAATACCTTGATGCTATCGCAGCAAACGATCTTGTTTTTGGTATCGGTGTCGCGGGAACCGGCAAGAGCTATCTGGCAGTCGCAATGGCCGTCGATGCCCTTTTCAAAAAGCAGGTCACCCGAATAATTTTGACGCGTCCCGCGGTCGAGGCTGGCGAACGACTCGGATTTCTTCCCGGAGATTTGCAGGAAAAAGTCGATCCGTATTTGAGGCCGCTTTATGATGCGCTGTTCGATCTTGTCGATGCAGAACGCGTTACCAAGATGCTCGAAAAGCGCATTATCGAGATCGCGCCGCTTGCGTTTATGCGCGGTCGGACGCTTTCAGACGCCTTCATCATTCTCGACGAAGCCCAAAACACGACCAGCGAACAGATGAAAATGTTCCTGACGCGCATCGGCTTCGGCTCGAAAGCCGTCGTAACCGGTGATAAAACACAGATCGATCTTCCCCGCGGTCAAAAAAGCGGCATCAAGGAAGCCGAACACATCCTCGCCGACATCGAGGGAATCGAGTTTTGCTATTTCAACGAAAAAGACGTTGTCCGCCATAAACTCGTGCAGATGATCGTGAAAGCATACGAAACACATTCGAACAACAAAGAGGCCGACGAATGATCGACGTCATCAATCTGCAACGCAAAGTAAAGCTCGAAACCGAAACATATCGAATATATGTTCGAGATCTGCCGGCGAATGTTGAAGAAGCTGCTGGCAAGACGCTCTCGGTGGCATTCATTTCCGACCGGCGAATGAAGGAATTGAACAAGCTCTTTCGCGGGGTCGATGCTACGACCGATGTGCTGTCATTCCCGCATGAGCCGGACGAATTCAAATCTTCAGGCTCCCCTACTTATGAAGGAGGTGTGGACGCACCTTCAGCGGACGGGGTGGTTCTCTCAGAAACAGCATCTGCCGACAACGAACTGACCGCTGTTTTCCTGGGCGACATAGTGATCTCGGCCGAGCTGGCTGAGCGGCAGGCAATTGAAAACGATCTTACTCTTGAAAACGAGATCAAACAGCTCATCCTCCACGGTCTGCTGCATCTTTGCGGTTACGACCACGAAACTGATAATGGCGAGATGAACGCGAGAGAACTGGATCTTCGCGAACAATTAGTGCTTTGTAACTTAAGTTAGTGATTTTTTTGTGTTATTTCGCGTGAGTTCGCGGTTCGGGGTTTTTACAACAGACGAGCGACTGCTAATGCACAAGCCCGCCATTGCAGAAGCCCGCACGAAGCAATGGCTAACCAGTGCAGAAGCCCGCGCGTAAGCAAGGGCGATACCGGAATGCGCACGTCCGCGCGCTCGCCCACACTCCGTGCTCATCGTGAACGAGATCACAAATTGCAAAAGCCCGCACGAAGTAAGGGCGAAAAGACTGGAACGCAGGCATCCTTGCCTGCTTCGAGTGCGGAGTGCGGACAGGAATGTCCGCGTTCCATTGCACAAGCCCGCGCGTAAGCAAGGGCGATACCGGAATGCGC